>CAYYBN010000035.1:0-6442 GCA_964470225.1 uncultured Methylotenera sp.
GAAGCCAATGCCAGATTGGTACCCATGGCTTTATTCGCGTAAGCATCGAACATGTCACTGGCGATGTGCCGAGATTTACGTGCTTTCACCGCATGAAAATTGCGTTTGGATTGCGCTAGCGGGCTGTATCTATGCTGGTTGTGGGCTTGTTTTTTGACCGACACTCTGGCCATTGCCGACTCGGCTGGTAATATCACTAACGCAGACAGCAGGCAAATATGCAATACGCGATGAATCTTTTTCATTACTCAGTCTTCCCTAACATGAAACGATTATTGCCTAAAAGCTATTCAAGGTCAATCAGTTATGTAATTTTTCTATGGTAAAAAATGAAAAGCTTATTCAGTGTGTGCAATCAATTTAGCCATGACTTTCCACAGCATTTAGCACGAAGTATGGCACAATTGTTGGCAAGCAATTTCAACATCAACACGGTAATCATGGCGGATCTCACACAATTTCATTTTTGCAACGCCCACACTTGGGCAACACAAGACACCGATGGTAGCTGGCTGGTGGGTATTTCTGACTATGCGCAGCAGATGCTGGGTGACGTGGTGTTTATCGACCCACCAGCTGCAGGTAGTCAGGTGACTCAAGACCAGGTCTGCGGGCTGGTCGAGTCGGTGAAAACTGGTTCTGATTTATATGCACCATTAAGCGGGTTGGTGCTGGCTGTGAATGAAGCAGTGTTGTCTGCGCCCGAAAAATTAAATGATCAGCCATATGTTGCCTGGATATTCCGTCTAGATGCCGCGGCGCGTGGCGTAGAGCAGTTGTTGGATGCAGAGGCCTATCTGGCCTCGGTCGCATAATGTACCTCTGTGTTCGTTGCGCACTGTTGGTTTAATTACGATGACATGGATATAAAGTCTATACAATTCAAATACATCGCGTGCGCTGCACATACCTTGCCTACTAAAACAGGCTATAATCTTGTTTGATTGGAAGCCATTATTTTCGAATTTGAATGTATGCCTATATATGATTTTGAATGTACCCAGTGCGGGCATCAGCAGGAACTGATGCGCAAAGTCTCCGCGCCCAATGTAGAGGCCTGTCCAGCGTGTCATCAACAAAGTTTTAGCAAAAAAGTATCTGCCCCGCATTTTCAATTGAATGGTACCGGCTGGTATGCCACAGATTTCAAATCGTCTGGCAAGGCGCCAGCAAATGCTTCCACAGCCAGTGCGCCCACTGAAACCCAAGCTGCACCGGCAGCCTGTGCCCCCGGTTGCGGGTGCCACTAAGTATGCGTAAATACTTTATTACTGGTTTGTTGGTGCTGGTGCCACTGTTCATCACCTTGTGGGTATTGTTCGCACTTGTAGAAACGTTGGACAAAAGCCTGATGCTGCTGCCTGCGGCCTGGCGCCCTGAGGTCTGGCTGGGCATGAATATCCCTGGTTTTGGTGCGGTGTTGACACTGGCAGTCATCATGGTAACCGGGCTCATTGCGACCAATATTTTTGGCAGACAGTTGATTGCGCTATGGGAAGCGTTTTTGTCACGTGTACCCGTGGTCAAATCGATTTACTCCAGTGTTAAACAAGTCTCTGATACGTTGTTTTCCGATTCCGGCAATGCCTTTCGTCAGGCGTTGTTGATTCAATATCCACGTCAGGGCGTATGGACCATTGCGTTTCTGACCGGCACGCCGGGCGGGGATGTGGCGAACTACTTGCAAGGCGAATATGTCAGCGTTTACGTGCCAACCACACCCAATCCAACTTCCGGTTTTTTTCTTATGTTACCCAAGGCCGAGGTGGTCGAACTCGACATGAGTGTGGATCAGGCCTTGAAATACATTATCAGCATGGGTACAGTGGCGCCTTTGTCCAAACATTAACCCGCAATTTCAACAGAATATAATTTTATGATGCGTACACATTACTGCGGCCATTTAAACCGCGAACATATCGGCCAAACCGTGACCCTGTGTGGTTGGGCTCACCGTCGTCGCGACCACGGGGGCGTGATTTTTATTGACTTGCGTGACCGCGAAGGTCTGGCGCAAATCGTTATTGACCCGGATACCAAAGACGCATTCGCCATTGCAGAAACCGTGCGTAACGAGTTTGTACTGAAAGTGGTGTGTAAAGTACGCGCCCGTCCCGAAGGCACGGTCAACCCCAACCTGCCGACTGGTGAAGTGGAAATGCTGGCAACCGAGATTGAGGTGCTGAATCCTTCCTTGACGCCACCGTTTATGCTGGATGATGACACCCTGACCGAAACCGTGCGTCTGGAACATCGCTATATCGACCTGCGTCGTCCGGCCATGCAGAAAAACTTGATGCTGCGCTACAAAGTGGCGAAAAACCTGCGCGACTACCTCGATGAAAACGGCTTTATTGAGGTGGAAACGCCGATGCTGACCCGCTCTACGCCTGAAGGTGCGCGTGACTATCTGGTGCCGTCACGGGTGCATCATGGCATGTTCTTCGCCTTGCCGCAGTCACCACAGTTGTTTAAACAATTGCTGATGGTATCCGGCTTTGACCGCTACTTCCAGATTACCAAGTGCTTCCGTGACGAAGACCTGCGCGCCGACCGTCAGCCGGAATTCACCCAAGTCGATATTGAAACTTCGTTTCTCGAAGAAAACGACATCATGGACATCGTTGAAGAGATGATACGTCGCATGATGAAAAAAGTGCAGGACATAGACCTGCCAGCCAAATTCCCGCGTATGCCGTTCTCCGAAGCCATGAATAAATACGGCTCAGACAAGCCAGACATGCGTGTAACGCTGGAAATCACCGAGCTCAGCGACGTGATGAAAGATGTGGATTTTAAAGTGTTCTCCGGTGCCGCCAATATGGCTGGTGGCCGTGTCGCAGCCATTCGCGTGCCCAATGGCGCTGCGATTAGCCGTTCCGAAATTGACGCGTATACCGAGTTCGTCAAGATTTACGGTGCCAAAGGTCTGGCGTATATCAAGGTGAACGACACTAGTAAACTGAGCGAAGAAGGTCTGCAAAGCCCCATCGTCAAGAACATTCACGTCAATGCCTTGCAAGCCGTGATTGAGCGCACTGGTGCACAAAATGGCGACATCATCTTTTTTGGTGCTGACAAAGCGAAAATCGTCAATGAAGCACTGGGTGCCTTGCGTACCAAAGTTGGCCACGAAAAAGGCCATGTCGATGGTCGCGCTTGGGCACCGCTGTGGGTGGTGGACTTCCCGATGTTCGAACACGACGAAGACGCCGACCGCTGGGTCGCCTTGCACCATCCGTTCACCAGCCCTAAAGAGGGTCACGAAGATTTGCTGGTCAGCAATCCGGGTGCCTGTTTGTCCAAAGCCTACGATATGGTACTCAACGGCTGGGAAGTGGGTGGCGGTTCGGTGCGTATCCACAAGCAGGACGTACAATCCAAAGTGTTTGATGCCCTGAAAATCAGCAAAGAAGAAGCCCAAGAAAAATTCGGTTTCTTGCTCGATGCACTGCAATACGGTGCGCCACCACACGGTGGTCTGGCCTTCGGTCTGGATCGTCTGGTGACGCTGATGGCCGGTGCCGAGTCCATCCGTGACGTGATTGCTTTCCCGAAAACCCAGCGTGCGCAATGTCTGATGACCAATGCACCAAACGAAGTCGACGAGAAACAACTGCGCGAACTGCATATCCGTGTCCGTCAGCAGAACGCAGCGGGCAGTTAATCTGACCAAATCAGTATGCGCTAGACCGCGGCGTTGGTGGCAACACCTTTGAATCCAACGCGCCCGTCAGGGCGCGTTTTTGCTTGGAGAGGCCATGTCAGCCAGCACCTTGGGCAGTGAACAGATCCACGCGCTAATCCGTGGGGTGATACGCACCATTCCCGATTATCCCAAGCCCGGTATTCAGTTTCGCGACATTACCACGCTGCTACAAGACAAGCAGGGTTTTGCCGCGGTGATCGATGCCTTGACTACTCACTGCGCTGCGTTCAGGGTAGATAAAGTGGTCGCAGTGGAGGCGCGTGGCTTTATTATTGGTGCTGCATTGGCGGTACGTTTGCGTGCCGGGTTTGTGCCGGTTCGCAAGCCGGGCAAGCTGCCGGCAGCCACTATCGCGCAATCATTTACGCTCGAGTATGGCACCGATACACTGGAGTTGCATGTCGATGCCATACAGCCCGGCGAACATGTGCTTCTGGTCGATGACCTGATTGCCACCGGTGGGACGGCACTGGCAGCGGTGTCGCTGATACGTCAACTGGGCGGCATCGTGCAACAGGCAGCTTTTGTCATAGACCTACCTGCACTGGGCGGCATGCAACAATTAGCCCTGGCAGGCATCCAAAGCTTTGCCCTGTGTCAATTTGACGGGCAGTAAATGTTGTACACTAATCAGCGTTTGCTGAAACACTTTCTACGGAATTGCTATGCCACTGACCGAAATTAACCATGTCAATTTTCGCGCTGACCGCGACACCATGCATTTGCTGCGTGACTTTTACTGCGATGTGTTGGGTCTTAAGGTAGGTAAGCGCGTTGCCAGTACTACCTACGGCTACTGGTTATACATCGGCGATAACGACGTGATTCATCTGGCAGAATACAAAACCGCAGAGCCGCCACAGTTGCAGGTACATGGCACCTATGACCATGTGTCGTTTACCTGCACCGACATGCCAGCGATGGAAGCGCATTTACAGGCCTTGGGTGTCAGTTATACCACACGAACCTTGGCCAATGGCGTGCGTCAAATCAATCTGCGCGATCCGGCCGGTAACGGTGTAGAACTGAATTTTGAAGAGCATGCCAACCCGGACTACGTCATGCGTCCGTCGGGTGATCCGTCTAAATTGGTTGAGGGCTGAGTCGGTAAGTCTATGTGATACGCATCACATATCAAACTTGTTTGTTCCATGCACAATGTGTTACATGCACATACAGTGTATTTGAAGAGGGGATGATGATGAAGAAAATTGCAGTTGTGTTGGCCAGCTTGCTGGCAATGAGTTTAGCGGGTGTGGCACATGCGGAAGCCGACGCCAAGTTATGGCCAGTGGTGAAAGAGGCGTTCTTTCCCAAACGCAATATTGAAGAAGTCAGTTTTTTAAAGGTGGACGGTCCCAAACGTGCGGAAAGTGGCGCACAAGTGCCGGTTACATTTACTTATGATAAAGCCGCAGCCAACGGTGTGGTGCTCAAAAAACTGTATGTGATTGTCGATGCCAATCCGATACAGTTGGCCTCTACTTACCATTTGACCGATCAGTTAAATGGCTTTCAAATGGCGACCCGGATTCGTCAAGAAACGGATTCATTTGTGCGCTTGATTGGTGAAACCGCGGACGGCAAGTTGTATATGGGTAAACGCGAAATTCGCGCAGCTGGTGGCTGTGGTGGTACGGTAGATAACAACGAGGCCGAAGTGCGTGCCGCAGCCGGCAAAATTAAACTGAATGTGGATGCCCCCAAACTGGGTGAGTCAGCCACTGCCACGTTTAACATCCGACACGTCATGCGCACCGGATTGCAACGCGATTTGGTTTCACAAGGCTATGTACCTGCGTTTTACATCAACAAAGTTCTGTTTAACTACAATGGCAAAGCATTGATGACTGTCGACGTGGGGGTCGGCACCAGCGAAGACCCTTACATGAAGTTTAGTTTTATTCCTGATGCACCTGGTCAACTGGAAGTGACTGCGACAGACAATGAAGGTAAAACCTTTGCCCAGACCATGCAAGTCAGCAGTTGATGCATGTACCTGAGGCACCAAGGCGATGAAAAACAGGCCCCAACCGGGCCTGTTTTTTTTGGGCAGTGCAACATGCGGTACACTATGCACACGCTCTGTCTATAACCGCATAAGGACAACATAAATGAAAAGTTTTCGCAAAGAACTCTGGTTCAATATCCCGGCCCGCATGGATTTTAAAAATATTACGCACGACGTGATCGCTTGTGTCCGCGAAAGCGGGGTGCAGGAAGGGCTGGTGTTGGTGAATGCCATGCATATTTCTGCCAGTGTATTTATTAACGATGATGAGCGCGGTTTGCATCATGACTATAAAGTCTGGCTAGAAAAGCTGGCCCCGCATGAGCCAGTCAGTGATTACCGTCATAACGACACCGGTGAAGACAATGCCGATGCGCACATCAAGCGCCAGGTCATGGGCCGCGAAGTGGTGGTGGCTATCACTGAAGGCAAGCTGGATTTTGGCCCGTGGGAACAGATTTTTTACGGTGAGTTTGACGGTCGCCGAAACAAGCGCGTGCTGGTTAAAATCATTGGCGAATAAGCCATTCGCCAACTCAATGCCCAAGCAAATAATCAGTCATGAAAAAGGGGTGCACAGGCACCCCTTTTTCATATGGCCACTGATTCCACACAAGCCTTAAGTATGGATATAACTTTCCAGCTGTTTAATCAGTTCCTGCTGATAGGCAATAGTTTCTTTAAGAATGTCACCAATCGACAACATGCCTAGCATGCGCGTG
>CAYYBN010000035.1:6452-12542 GCA_964470225.1 uncultured Methylotenera sp.
TGTCTTCGACCACCGGCAAATGGCGAAAGCGCTTTTCCAACATTAACTGCATGGCATATTCCACGGTGTCATCTGGTTTGCCGGTTATCACTTTATGTGTCATGACTTCCTCCACCAGTGTGGTTTTCGACGAACGGCCCTTGAGCACAATTTCACGCGCATAATCGCGCTCGGAAAAAATGCCAACCAATGCGCCATCCTGTATCACGGCCAGTGCGCCTATGGTGTATTCAGCCAGTATGACCAGCGCATCATACACCGGCCGATTCGGTGCAACGCTGATGATGCCGGCGTGCGTTTTGTTATTCAAAATTTGTTGTAACGTCCTCATACTCCCCCCTGAATGCGTTTTAGGAAAAGTGAATATACACCGGCGCTGCATTGAAAAAAACAACTTTTTATTGACTTAGTTAGGAAACTAACTATAATGAGGCTAACTATGTTACAGCTTCGTGACCTACCGTCTGCTGAAGTGCTGCAAAAGTTTGCTCAGCGGTATCCCGCGGCAGACATCAGCGCCATTGCCAGCTTTTTAATGCTTTTGCGAGTGGCCACGGATTTGTCCGTGGCCTTGGACAAATGTCTGAGTGAACACGACTTGCTACAAGGGCGCTGGTGGGTGTTGATATTACTGATGCGTGAGGACAATCTGACCGCCACGCCGTCGCAACTGGCCGATAAACTCGGCGTCACGCGCGCCACCATGACCGGCCTGCTCGATGGGCTGGCCCAGTGCGGTCTGGTCGAACGCCTGTATGACCAGCAAGACCGTCGCAGCATCCGCATCCGCCTGACCGCAGCCGGTCAGGCCAGACTGGACGCCGTGATGCCGGATTACTACTCACGGCTCAAGCTGTGCATGCAGAGTTTGAGCGAGGCGCAGCGTCAGCAATTGCTGGACATTCTGGGCCTGATTAATGCCGGTTTACCGGCCTGGATGGAACCTTAAACAGCAGCAAGCAGTATTTTAAAAATGGAGAAATAGTCACCATGCAACACCCGGATTTAACCACCCTGAATCAACGTTTTGACGAGGCGTTTAACCGTCAGGACACCGCCACCATCGCCACGTTGTATGCGCCACAAGCCGTGGTGTTGCCGGGCCCTGCCGGCCAACCGGTGCAAGGCGCCAGCGCAATTGCCGAATTTTTTGCCGGGCTGATGGCGGCCGGTGTGGTGGAGCATCAGCTAGACATGTATGGCCTGATTCAGGGCAATGATTTAGCCACCCAGTATGGCCACTGGTCTGCCTGCGTGGTGCAAGCCGATGGCAGCCGTCAGGCTGTGGGTGGCAATGTGCAGCAAGTGTTTCAACGTCAGCCTGACGGCCAATGGCGGGTGGTCACCCATATCTGGAATTAGGTCATGCAGCTACCATCTACCAGCCGCCAGCAGTTGCCGGCCTTGCTAGCCCTGCTACTGTTGACTGTGATTTGGGGTTACAACTGGGTGGTCATGAAAACGGCCTTACGCGATATCGGGCCCTTTCAGTTTGCTGCCATTCGTACCTTTTTTGGTGCACTGGTGTTGTTTATGGTCATGCGCATTAGTAAACGCTCATTGGCCTTGCGCGCATTTCCAACCATGCTGCTACTAGGCATGTTGCAAAACGTCGGCTTTACCGGCGTCTTGCTGTGGGCGCTGGTTGAGGGTGGCGCCGGTAAAACAGCGGTGTTGACTTATACCATGCCTTTTTGGGTGCTGCTGTTTGCCTGGCCTATGCTGGGTGAACGCGTACATGGCTGGCAATGGCTGGCAGTCGTCGCCGCAGTACTGGGCATGTTATGTATTTTTGACCCGCTACATCTGAAAGCTGACCGTTTCAGCATGGGGCTGGCCTTGCTGTCCGGCATCAGCTGGGCGTTGTCCGCCATCGTCACCAAACGGCTGCAACTGCGTCAGCCTGATATGGATATGCTCAGCTTAACGGCATGGCCGATGTTACTCGGTTCGCTGCCCATGGTGGCCATGGCTTGCTGGTTGCCAGCCCCGGCCATGCAGTGGTCACCCTATTTAATCGGCGCCCTGTTGTTTAATGTGCTGCTGTGCGGCGCACTGGCTTGGTTGTTGTGGATTTTTGCCTTGCAGTCGTTGCCAGCAGGCCTGGCCAGTATGGCTTCAATGCTGGCGCCAGTCATTGGGGTCATCGCGGCTTGGGTGCAACTGGGTGAAGTCCCCGACCCGCTGGAGCAACTCGGTATGGTGTTGATTGTGGCGTCACTGGTATTGATCTCTTGGCTGATGCTGAAGCCAGCGCCGCACGCCATCAGCGAACGGCAGCTATGTTAAACTACGCTTTTTCATTTATCCGAATCAAGACGGGATCAAGCGGAACATGGCAGGACACAGTAAATGGGCCAACATACAACACCGTAAAGGCCGACAAGATGCCAAACGTGGCAAAATTTTCACCAAACTAATCAAGGAAATCACCGTGTCGGCCCGTATGGGCGGCGGGGATGTCAGCATGAACCCGCGCCTGCGGGCGGCCGTGTCGGCAGCCAAAGAAGAAAACATGCCTGCTGACAACATCACGCGTGCCATTAAAAAAGGCACAGGTGAGCTGGAAGGTGTGAACTACGAAGAAATCCGTTACGAGGGTTATGGCATTGCTGGTGCCGCCATTATTATTGATTGCTTGACCGACAACCGCCAACGGGCGGTGATGGATGTGCGACACGCCTTGACCAAGCATGGCGGTAATCTGGGCACGGATGGCAGCGTGGCCTTTATGTTCAAGCATTGTGGTCAACTGGTGTTTGCACCTGGCGTGTCCGAAGATGCCGTGATGGAAGTGGCGCTGGAAGCTGGCGCCGAAGACGTGATCAGCGATGATGACGGTAGTATCGAAGTCATTACCGGCCCGGCGGATTTTGTGCCGGTGAAGGAAGCGCTGGAGGCGGCCGGACTTAAAGCCGTGATGGCGCAAGTCACCATGAAGCCACTCAACGAAGTGGTGCTGGCCGGTGACGATGGTGTCAAAATGCAAAAAATCCTCGATATGCTGGAAGACCTGGACGATGTGCAAGAGGTGTATACCTCTGCCATCATTGAAGAGGCCTAGGGTTGGCCATGCAAGCCACCCGCATTTTAGGCATAGACCCCGGCTTGCGAATGACCGGTTTTGGCATGATTGAGGTGTTGGATGGCAGCATGCGTTACCTGAGCAGTGGTGTGATTAAAACCGCCAGCGCCAAAGACCATGCGGCCACTGCCCAAGGCGAGGCGCGAGAAGCCTTGCCACAACGCCTGAAAGTCATTTTGGATGGCTTGTTTGAGGTCATTAGCCTGTGGCAGCCGCAACAGGTTGCCATTGAAAAAGTGTTTGTCAACGTCAATCCCCAGTCCACATTATTGCTTGGTCAGGCGCGCGGGGCCGCCATCTCGGCGGCAGTGATCCGACAACTGCCGGTGGCTGAGTACACTGCCTTGCAAATTAAACAGTCAGTCGTAGGCAACGGTCATGCGCAAAAAGAGCAGGTGCAGGAAATGGTCAAACGCCTGCTTAAATTACCATCGCCACCGGCGGCCGATTCGGCCGATGCGCTGGCCTGTGCCATCTGCCATGCGCATGGTGGTCAGGGTCTGGGGGCATTAGCCACCGCTGGTTTTAGAGTCAGAAACGGAAGATTGATATGATCGCGCGTTTGCATGGGCGTTTGCTGGAAAAATCACCGCCCTGGATAGTGCTGGACTGTCAGGGTGTCGGCTATGAGGTGGAGGTGCCCATGAGTACCTTCTATAACCTGCCCGAGCTGGGTCAGCCAGTGCAAATTCTCACGCACATGGTGGTGCGTGAAGATGCGCAATTGCTGTACGGTTTTGGCAGCGAGCAGGAAAAACACACTTTCAAGCAATTGCTCAAGGTCAATGGCATAGGCGCCAAATCAGCCTTGTCGATTTTGAGCGGTGTCAGCGTCGATGATTTGCTGACCGCCATCACTCAGCAAGAGGTGACTGTGTTAACCCGCATCCCCGGTATCGGCAAGAAAACAGCGGAACGGCTGATTCTGGAACTGAAAGACCGTTTCAATATCAGCGGTTCAACCTCGGCACAATTACAGCCGAAATCGGCCACCCATGATATTCTGAATGCGCTGATTGCGCTGGGCTACCATACGCGCGAAGCTGAAGCCGCCGTCAAGTTACTGGCGCCCGAGGTGGGGGTGAGTGACGGTATCAAACAAGCGCTCAAGCAATTGTCCAAATAGCATGGGTGTGCAGAAAGAAAGGGAGCAGGTCATGCGTGATCGTATCGTAAAATGGACACAGGGTTGGATGATCGCCATGCTAGGCCTGTGCCTGGTTGCCTGTGGTCATTCCGGTTCAACCGCGGAATCAGTGGCCGATGCAGTCGCCATGCCCGCCAGCAAAATGGCCGCTGCCATGCCAGTGGCCAGCTCAGCCATGTTGGCCAATGCACCTGCCGAAGCTGAGGCCAATGCAGCGGTCAGGAAATACATTGCCCTGCGTCATAGTCTGGTCGTGGAGCTGTCTGCCGAGGCCATGCAAGTAGCGTTTGACGCCACCATTGCCCAATGTGAGCGTTTGCAAGGGCAGTTAATCCTGGCCAATTTCAACAAACAAACCAGCTACAGTCCGCCCTCAGCCAACCTCAGTTTGCGTTTGCCACCACAGCAGGTCGCCGCCTTTCTGCAAGGGCTGGCAACGCAGGCTGACATTATCCAGCATTTACGTGAAGCCGAAGATAAAACCACGCAGGTGGTCGATACGGATGCCAAAATCCACAATCTGACCGAACTCAGAGACCGTTTGCGTGCCATGCTGGCCGATAAACACGCCAGCTTCAAAGATATTATCGAGGTTGAACGGCAACTGGCCGAAACCCAAAGCCAGCTCGACAGCTTGATGGCGGTGCGCAAAGTGCTCAGTCAGGAAACCGACTTTGTTGCACTGAATGTGCAGTTTAACGCCAAACAGGGGCTGACCGAGCAGGGCTTTTTTGCCCCGGTGGCACAGGCGCTGAAAAATGCCGGTCGCGTCATGATGGAAAGTCTGGCCGCGGTGATTACCTTTATTATGACCGCGTTACCGTGGTTGCTGCTGGGTATCCCGCTGTTGCTGCTGGTGCGTAAATTCTGGAGCAGTATCAAAATCAAACTGTTTGCTGCCAAATAACCCTGTTGCCATGATAGAAACCGACCGCTTTGTCACGCCCACTGTCAGTACTCCGCAAGAGGAGGCGCTGGAGCGTGCCCTGCGCCCCAAACTGCTAGATGAATATGTTGGTCAGGAAAAAGCCAGAGGCCAACTGGAGATTTTTATCAATGCAGCCCGTGGCCGTCAGGAAGCGCTGGATCATGTGCTGCTGTTTGGCCCGCCCGGGTTGGGTAAAACCACGCTGGCACATATCATCGCCAAAGAGATGGGCGTCAATTTGCGCATGACCTCGGGCCCGGTGCTGGAACGTGCCGGTGACCTGGCGGCCTTGCTGACCAATCTTGAACCTAACGATGTGTTGTTTATTGATGAAATCCACAGGCTGAGTCCGGTGGTGGAGGAAATTCTGTATCCAGCCATGGAAGACTACCGGCTGGATATTATGATAGGCGAAGGCCCGGCCGCCCGCAGTGTGCGACTGGATTTGCCGCCGTTTACGCTGGTCGGGGCCACCACGCGTGCGGGTATGCTCACCAATCCGCTGCGTGACCGTTTTGGCATCGTGGCCAGGCTGGAGTTTTACACCCATGACGAGCTGGCAAAAATCGTTTTGCGCTCGGCCGGGTTGCTAGAGGTGCAGATGCAGGCTGATGGTGCGCATGAAATTGCCAGACGCGCGCGTGGCACACCGCGCATTGCCAACCGTTTGTTGCGGCGAGTCCGTGATTATGCGCAGGTCAAGTCCGATGGTGTGGTTACCAATCACATTGCCGATGCCGCACTGAAAATGCTGGATGTTGACCAGCAAGGGTTGGATATCATGGACCGCAAACTGCTAGAAGCGGTGCTGGAGAAGTTTGCCGGAGGCCCAGTGGGTCTGGACAATCTAGCCGCCGCCATTGGTGAAGAACGCGATACCATCGAGGATGTGCTGGAGCCGTACCTGATACAACAAGGGTATTTGATGCG
>CAYYBN010000036.1:0-12236 GCA_964470225.1 uncultured Methylotenera sp.
GACCGGCGCGACCGGCGACTTGCATCAGTTGTGCAAACAGACGCTCGGAAGCGCGGTAATCGGGGCTATACAAGGCACTATCGGTATCCAGCACACCAACCAGCGTCAGGTTGGGAAAGTCATGGCCTTTAGCCAGCATTTGGGTGCCCACCAGAATATCCACCTCACCGGCATGCACGGCAGCCAGCACCTGGGTGAGGGCATCTTTGGCCTGGATGGTGTCGCGGTCTACGCGGGCAATACGCGCTTGCGGATACAGTTGCTGCAAAGTTTCCTCGATGCGCTGGGTGGCCTGACCCAGCGGACGCAAATCCGGGTTACCGCAACTCGGGCACTGCAGCGGAATGGGCTGCTCATCACCGCAATGGTGACACCGTAACACGCGTTGCCGCAAATGCAGCACCACCTTGGCCGAGCAACGGCGACAATCGGCCAGCCACTGGCAGGCCGAGCAGTGCAGCACGGGCGCATAACCGCGACGATTGATAAACAGCAGGCTTTGTTCGCCACGTTGCAGGCGATGGGCAATCGCTTGTTTCAGGGTAGGCGTGAGTCCGGCTTCGGCAGGGATTTTGCTGGTATCCACAGATAAAATACGTGGCAGACGCGCCGCACTGACTGCGCGTTGCGTCAGCGTGAGCAGGCCAAAAGCAGTTTTTTTATCACTGCCGCCATGGACGTTATACCAGCTTTCCAGTGACGGCGTGGCGCTGCCGAGCACGATGGGAATATTGGCCTGTTTGGCGCGTACCAGCGCCACATCGCGCGCATGGTAGCGCATGCCGTCCTGCTGCTTGTACGAACTGTCATGTTCTTCATCGAGGATGATCACCCTGAGCTTGGGCATGGGCGTGAATACACTGAGGCGGGTCCCAATGACAATCTGCGCACTGCCGCTGTAAGCTGCCTGCCAGTGCTGCAAGCGCTCACTCTCGCTCAGATGGCTATGCAGCGTGACCAGACTAAACTGACTCAAGCGACTGCGAAAACGTGCTTCCAGTTGTGGCGTCAGATTGATTTCAGGCACCATGACCAACGCCTGCGCCCCCGGTGTTTGCAGCAAGGCCTGTAACAAGCGGATATACACCTCGGTTTTACCGGAACCGGTGACGCCGTACAGCAACCACGGATGAAACTGCTGCGCGTGTTGCAATATGGCCTCAACAGCCACCGCCTGTTCGTGATTCAGTGCAGGCGCGTCTGCCGATGCGGTAAGGCTGGGTCGCACGGCCACCAGCGTGCGTCGCGTCACCCAGCCCTGCTCAAGCAGTGGCTGTATGGCCTTGCGCCAGCCAGCGGAAATCTGGTTCAGTTGCGCTTCGGTCAGCTCGGGTTGGTATTGCAAGGCTGCCACCACTTTAGCCAACACCAACTGGCGCTTGCCGATGAAGCCCTCAGGCACAGGCTGCGCCAATTGATAGGCGAACTGGGTACGCGCGGTCACTGGTTTGGTCTGGCGCAGACGTACCGGCAGGGCGGATAAGACGACTTGTCCATAGGGCGCGTGGTAATAGTCGGCACAAAAACGCAGTAACTTGAACAGTGCCGCATCCAGCGGCACATCATCAAACACCCGCATCAGTGCCTTGAGCTTATGTGCAGGCACCTCGGTGGTGGCAGTCAGGCCAACCACTATCCCCACCAGTTGCCTTCCGGCAAAAGGCACCACCACGCGGTTGCCAACCTGCACAGTGAATCCGGGGTTGGCATAATCAAACACTTGATCCAGCGGTACATCAAGCAGCACTTGCACAAAGGCAGGCGGCGTTGCGGATAGGGTGGCGGATTCAGGGCTGAACATGGCGGCGAGGCGGGTAATTGCGATAGAATAGCGCTTTCTCTGATTCTGCCATTCTAACCTTGAAACCACTGATTACCGAACTGTTGCTGCAAGCGGCGCGCACGCTGGTTGACGATACTGTCCACCTGAATATTGTGCTGGAGCGCCCGAAGTCCGCCGAACATGGCGACTTTGCCTGCAATCTGGCCATGCAACTGGCCAAGCCACTCAAACAAAATCCGCGTGCCATTGCACAAACGCTGATAGAGCATTTGCCTGCACATCCGTCGATTAGTAAAGTGGAAATTGCCGGGGCTGGCTTTATCAACTTTTTTGTGTCGGTAGACAGCAAACAAACCATCGTGCGTGACATTTTTGCCGCCGGTGCCGCGTTTGGCCGTAACAATTCGGGTCAGGGTGCAAAAGTGCAGGTGGAATTTGTCTCGGCCAATCCGACCGGGCCGCTGCATGTCGGCCATGGCCGGGGCGCTGCGGTGGGTGATTGCTTATGCCGTTTGCTGGATGCCAACGGCTGGGCGGTTACACGCGAGTTTTATTACAACGATGCCGGCGCGCAGATTGATAACCTGACCCTGTCGGTACAGGCACGTGCACAAGGTATTTTGCCAGACGATGCGCGTTTCCCGCAGGATGGTTACCGGGGTGATTACATCATGGACATTGCCGAGGCCTATCTGGCTAAAGCAACGGTAAGCGCCGATGACATGCAGGTGACCGCCAGCGGCGATGTGAATGATGCCGAGTCCATCCGCAAGTTTGCCGTGGCCTATCTGCGCCACGAGCAAGACCTGGACTTGCAAGCCTTTCAGATCAAGTTTGATGTGTTCTCGCTGGAAAGCGCGCTCTATACCGAAGGCAAGGTCGAGCACACCGTACAGGCGCTCATCGACAGCGGCCATACCTATGCGCATGAAGAGGCCCTGTGGCTGCGCACCACCGCCTTTGGCGATGACAAAGACCGCGTCATGCGTAAGAAAGAGGGCGGTTACACCTATTTTGTACCGGATGTGGCCTACCACCGCGAAAAGTGGAGCCGTGGTTTTAGTCGCGTGATTAACGAGCAGGGCGCCGACCACCACAGCACCATTACCCGTGTGCGTGCCGGTTTGCAGGCACTGAATGTCGGCATTCCGCAAGGCTGGCCGGAGTACGTGCTGCACCAGATGGTCACCGTTATGCGTGGCGGCGAAGAAGTGAAACTGTCCAAACGCGCAGGCAGCTATGTCACGCTGCGCGACCTGATTGAAGAAGTCGGCTGTGACGCCACGCGCTATTTCCTCGCGGCGCGCAGCGCCGATTCGCAACTGGTGTTTGACATTGATCTGGCACGCGCACAGACCAATGATAACCCGGTGTATTACATTCAATACGCCCACGCCCGCATTTGCAGCGTGCTGGCGCAATGGGGTGGCGATGCGGCCAGTTTGGCCAATGCGGATTTGTCACCGCTACAAAGTGCAGCTGAAACCGCGTTGATGCAGGCATTGAGCCAGTTCCCGGAAGTGGTCAGCCACGCCGGTCAGGCGCTGGCACCGCACACCATCGCCAATTACCTGAAAGAACTGGCGAGCGCCTTGCACAGTTACTACAATGACACCAAATTTCTAGTGGATGACGACCAGGTCAAACAAGCCCGTTTGGCGCTGATTACCGCCACCCGTACCGTCCTGCAAAACGGCCTGCACCTGCTGGGCGTCAGCGCACCGGAAAAAATGTAAATACAAGGCCAACGCATGAGTCGAGATTACAAACCCGCCACCAAACCTAGCCCCAGTGGCCGCAGCGGCAGTGGCTTTTTTACCGGTTTGTGGGTAGGCATATTGCTGGGTGTAGCCATGACGGTGGGGCTGATTATCTATATCAAAGGTGAGCAAAGTCCATTTGCCAGTTTTTTCAAATCACCCGAACAAACGCAGGAACTGCCTATTAGTAACAAGATCACGGAGGAGGAAATCAAACCCAACAGCAGTAATGCAGTGCAAGACCCCAACCGGTTTGACTTCTATACCATTCTGCCAGATACCGAGCGCAAAATTACCGAAGAGCAAGTTAAAAAAAATCCGACCATTCGACAGGAAAATTACTACATTCAGGTGGGTGCTTTTAGCAAGGAAGACGATGCCAACAGCCTGAAAACCCGGCTAGCCCTCATCGGCTTTGAAGCGCTGGTGCAAACGGCTGACATCCCTAACAAAGGCACCATGCACCGGGTACGTATTGGCCCGTTAAATGACCTCGGAAAAATCAACAAGCTTACGCGTGACTTGGAAACAAATGGTTTTAAGGCCAGTCTGATTAAGGTCAATATCGAGTCTTCCAATCGTTAGCGGTCATCTTTTCTCAAGCTTTATCGTTAATGTCTGACTTCCATCCATTAGGGACTATTATGAAAAAATTGTTTTTGGGTTTGATGTTACTGGCGGGTCTGCAGATGCAGATTGCACTGGCGGATGCACCGCAACTGGGTACCGAATTTGACCGTGTCGCTCAGGATATGCCAACGGAACAGCCAAGTAAAATCGAAGTCATGGAAATTTTCTGGTATGGCTGCCCACATTGCTATCATATGGAACAACCAATGGCAGCTTGGGTAAAAAAACAGCCTGCCGATGTGTACTTCAAACGCATGCCAGGCTTGCCCAACCCAAGCTGGGCACCGATGGCCAAGGCTTTTTATGCCATGCAAGCGTTGGGGGTAGGTGAAAAACTGCATGGCCCATTGTTTGACGCCATCCACAAAACCAAATCACTGTCGCCCACCGATGAAGCCGGTGCCATCGACTGGGTAGCCAAAAATAGTAGCATTGACAAAGCCAAAGTTGAGCAGGCGTTCAAATCGTTCAGTACCAACACCCAACTCAACCGTGCCATGCAAGCGTTCCGTGCATCGGGTGCTACCGGTGTGCCCAGCCTGATTATTGATGGCAAGTTTATTACTTCCAGCACCATGGCCGGAGGCAACGACCAGGCATTGCAAGCAGCTGATTACATTATTCAGAATGTACGCAAGGACAAAGCGGCAAAAAAGTAAATAAGCGCGTGCCAGTCAAACAAGGTACGCCACGTTCCAACATCCGATAACCCGCACCCGCGGGTTATTTTTTGGGAGTCGTTATGAAGGTGTTGATTACAGGAGCCTCCAGCGGACTGGGCGCAGCGATGGCACAGGCATATGCCAGACAGTATGCCAGTAATTGTCAGCTGATACTGGTAGGCCGCAACGAGGTGGCATTATCTGCACTGGCAAAAAAGCTGCAGTCACAGTACCAGGCAGCCTGTGACTATCATATGGCCGATGTGCGCAATGCAGCCAGCATGCAGGCATTGGCGGCTACTGTGCTGCAAACCGTTGGCACACCCAATGTCATTATCGCCAATGCCGGGGTCAGCCGCGGCACATTGACCGAATATGCCGAAGACATCCCGGCCTTTGCTGCCGTGTTCAATACCAATGTCATGGGCATACTGCATACCTTCCAGCCTTTTTTGCACGCCATGCAGGCCGCCGTCAAACAGGGCCACCCAGCGCAACTGGTAGGCATTGCCAGTGTCGCCGGAATCCGGGGCTTGCCTGGTGCTGGGGCTTACAGCGCCAGTAAGGCCGCAGCCATCACCTATCTGGAAAGCCTGCGTGTTGAGATGCAACAACATGGGATTGGCGTCACCACCATCGCACCTGGCTATATCCGTACACCGATGACCGACATCAACACCTACCCTATGCCTTTTTTAATGGATGCCGAGCAGTTTGCCAAGCGGGCACTCAAAGCCATACGCCTACGCCGCCGCTTTACCGTCATCCCCTGGCAAATGGGCCTGGTTGCTCGCCTACTCAGACTGATACCCCCTTGCCTGTGGGACCTGCTCATGAAAAAAGCCCCGCATAAAGCGAGGCTCAATTCCTGACGACTAGCGACAGCGGATTCACCCGGTGAGTTAGCGTGTTCTTGATGTTGCAACCACTGCTGCAACTGTGCGTGCTGGCGCTTTAATGCCGCCACTGCTTTTGCAGGCAGACTGCACCATAGTGCCACGCATAAACTGTACAGGCTTAACCAGATGATGGCTGTTATCTGTTTTTTGCTGCTCGCAACTCCACTGCAAGCGAGTGAAGTTAACAGCGTTGCATGACAGCGACATGACAAGTGAGCGCTCAACGTAAACGGCGCGGCTGACGGTCAACACCAGAAAAAGCCCATGTAACCTTGGGCTTGTTATTATGATCGCGCGATCGGTTTATAGCGGATGCGCCTAGGTTTAGCACCTTCTTCACCCAGCCGTTTTTTCTTGTCGGCTTCGTATTCCTGATAGTTACCGTTAAAAAACGTCCATTGCGAGTCGCCTTCCGCCGCCAGAATATGCGTGGCGATACGGTCGAGAAACCAGCGGTCGTGCGAGGTGACCAGTACGCAACCGGCAAACTCCAGTAGTGCGTCTTCCAGTGCACGCAGGGTTTCCACGTCAAGGTCGTTGGAGGGTTCATCCAGCAGCAACACGTTGGCACCGGAAATCAGCGTTTTGGCCAAATGTAAACGACCACGCTCACCGCCCGAGAGCTGACCGACGATTTTCTGCTGGTCGCCGCCCTTGAAGTTAAAGCGGCCAATGTAAGCGCGGCTAGGCATTTCAAACTTACCCACGCTCAGCACATCCAGCCCGCCAGAAATGGCTTCAAACACCGTTTTATCGTTGTCCAGCCCGTCACGGGTTTGGTCGACAGCCGCAATCTTGACCGTAGGCCCGATGAGGATGTCACCGCTGTCCGGGGATTCCTTGCCTTGCAACATGCGGAACAGTGTGGATTTACCGGCACCGTTGGGGCCAATGACACCGACAATCGCACCCGGCGGGATGCTAAACGACAAGTTATCAATCAGCAGGCGGTCAGCAAAGCCTTTGCTGACATTGTTGAACTCGATCACCTGATTGCCCAGCCTGTCGCCCGGCGGAATAAAGATTTCCTGAGTTTCGTTGCGGCGTTGATATTCCACGCTGGACATTTCCTCGTAACGTGCCAGTCGCGCTTTGCTCTTGCTCTGACGTGCCTTGGCACCCTGACGCACCCACTCCAGCTCTTGCTTCATGGCTTTGCGGTGTGCATCTTCCTGCTTTTGCTCGGTGGCGAGACGGTCTTCTTTTTGCTCCAGCCAGCTGGAATAGTTGCCTTTCCAAGGGATACCTTCACCACGGTCCAATTCGAGTATCCATTCGGCAGCATTGTCTAAAAAGTAACGGTCATGGGTGACGGCGACCACGGTGCCGGGGAAGCGCACCAGGAACTGTTCCAGCCATTCCACGGACTCAGCATCCAGATGGTTGGTTGGCTCATCGAGCAATAACATATCCGGCTTGGACAATAACAGTTTACACAGCGCCACGCGGCGTTTCTCACCGCCGGAGAGCGGGCCGATTTTGGCCTCCCATGGCGGCAGACGCAAAGCATCGGCAGCGATTTCCAGTTGTTGTTCAGTATCGCCACCGCTGGTGGTGAGGATGTTCTCATATTTGGCCTGTTCTTCGGCCAGCTTGTCAAAATCGGCATCGGGCTCGGCGTAAGCGGCGTAAATTTCTTCCAGTTTTTGCTTGGCCTCGTTGACCGCACCCAACGCACTTTCAACTTCTTCTCGTACAGTTTTATCGGCATCCAGTTGCGGCTCCTGCGGCAGATAACCGATGCGCATATTCGGTTGCCACTGCACTTCACCCTCAAACTCTTTATCCGCCCCGGCCATAATGCGCAGCACCGTGGATTTACCAGAGCCGTTTAAACCCAGCAGGCCAATTTTGGCCCCTGGAAAAAACGACAGGGAAATGTTTTTGATGATTTGCCGTTTTGGCGGCACGATTTTGCTCACGCGGAGCATGGACATGACATATTGTGCCATTTGTATTAGTTTCGAGATGGATACGGAGTAAGTATTTTAACGCAGAGCTGTAAGCATGTATGCATAATGTTGCTGATCAAGCTGGATTGATGTTGGGGTGGCCTATTTACCCAGTCTGAAAACAAAACAGGGGGCCTAAGCCCCCTGCATATCCACTGCGTTTAAGCCGCTTTTTGTTCGATCAAGGTCGTGGTGGACTGTGGGTTGGCGTTACCAATCTGAATTTTCCGTGGCTTGAGCGCTTCAGGAATTTCACGCATCAATGCGATGGTGAGCAAACCATTTTCCAGATTGGCGGAGGTCACTTTGACATGGTCAGCCAACTGAAATTTGTGTTCAAAATCACGGGTGGCAATGCCACGGTGCAGATATGTGTTTTGTTGTTCTTGTTTGGCTTTACGGCCAGTGATACGCAAGGCTTGTTGCTCGGTTTCGATTTCCAACTCGTCTTGCTGAAAGCCAGCCACTGCCATGACAATTTTGTAGCTGTTTTCGTCCACCAACTCGATATTGTAGGGTGGGTAGCTGATTTCGTTTTCGTTACGTTGTACGTCGTTCAACAGTTTGGCCAGTCGGTCAAAGCCGATGGCGGTACGATAGAGTGGTGTTAAGTCATAAGTACGCATGTGGTTATCCTTTCAAAAATAAGCGATTCACAATTATGCAGACCTCAATAATCAAGCATCTGCATCACGTAGATATGGGTGGTTGTTTCTATTTCAAGTGGGTTATAAATCAAGCGTTTCCGTCCATACCATCGCTTCAATCAGCGCTTGGTTGATCCCATCGGCAGGCAGGTGCATTTGTTGTTGCATTGCGAGTACGCGTTGACTTTGCATGGTTTGACTAGCCAGCGTGATTTTCAAAAATGGTGCATAAATACCTTCGCCATGCAGCAAGGCATCAAGTACCGGTACCGACAATTGCAATTTTTCCAATACCTCATGCAGTGGCATGTTCAAGATTACATCTAACAATGAAAATACGCCTACCACGAACAGATTGTCGCGTTCTTTTTTTTCCAGATAATCCTGTCCGAGCAATTCTGTCAGCCGACCTCGCAAGATTGAAGTTTTCATTAAAGCTTGGGCAATACTTTGGCTGCCTGCAGTCACCATTAATAATGTTAACCAGCGGTAGAGTTGTTGACGCCCGAGTATGGTCAAGGCGTGATTGAGTGATTGCACCTCACAGGATAAGCCAAAACCCACCGAATTGATGTAGCGCAATAGTTTGTAACTGAGTGTTGTGTCGCGCTTGAAACCAAGTTCGATGGTGCGATTATCGGCATCCTGGCTCACCAGATTCAGAATGTGCAACACACTGTCAAAACTGGGATGTATTACTTTGCCGCGATGACTTTCTGCCTGCAAAAAAAAGTCGCCAATAAACTGTTGGCAACCCAGGTCACACAGTCGATTGAATTCTGCGCGGTTTTCAACGGAGGTCGCAATCAGTTTTTTAACCGGCCAACGTAGCTTATCATTGATTTGCGCTGATGGTAACAACACGTATTCTGTCAGCGTAGATGGCAGCGCAGTGAGCCCAGTATGGTGTTGTAAGTGTAAGGCTATTTTGATTTTTTGCTGCTGCCATGTTTGCCATTGCGCTAATTGCGTTTCTGACACGTCGGCACTTTCATGTGCCAGTACCCAGGTCAGGTTAGTTTGTTGCTGCCAGTGCACCGGCAGTTGCTGTAAGGTCTCTGCATCGATGCTGACATAAAGCCATTGGCTACCGAGTCGCCACTGGGTCGTACCGTCCGCTTGTAATGGACACAATACACTTAACCAGCGCGCATAATCTTCAGCCTGCGGTGATGGATGGTGTGTACTAAAGGTGATTAGGTACGCCCGGTTGCGTTGCTGGTGGGTGGTTACCCCCTGTAACTGCATCAATGGTAATGATTGCATGGCACACTCCGGTGCGTGACAGTAACTTGCTTAGTCTAACCCAATAGCAAAGTGCAGATGGATGAAAAAAACCAGCATTTAGGCTGGTGTTTGCAGGATTGCAATCACGACTTGAACGGTGGCTATTCTCGGAGTGCAAGTGAATTTTCAATACACTGCGACATAGACAAGGCAAAGAGTACCAGCCCAACTTCACTGGCACTGCTATTTTAGCCCCAATACCCGTTTGCAAAGCCCGCGCCTAAGTCACGTCAAACCATGCAATCGCCGTAGCGCACGCCAGTTAGAAATGCTTGCTGACCATGGTAAATGACAGCTTACAGCAACTGGCTATTTGCATTAGGGTGAGATTGATTTTGCTTCCTCGCAAGTCAATCAATGGCATCAACACGTTGTAAAACACGTGAGCATGGCTACAGAAAAACAACACCTAGTCACAGCGCTAATCGCCACCAGCGCGACGGCTACCTTGCTTACCTTTGGCGATGTCGTTTTAGCCCATGACCATAGAAATGCCCTGAAGCGTTGGCGGTCAGTATCAGGTGCAAAACAATTGGCACATGCGTGTTATTAACATGCAAGCCCATAAAATTGGCTTGATCTTTTGGCTTGAAATCGCCTATTGAAATTTTGTCAGCAAGGTGAGGCCTAGCCACAGGCTTTGGTAGCGGTTGAAAAGAGGCTGTTAACGTGTCAGCAGGTTTACAGGTTGGCCAGCGTACGTAAACCTGTTTGCAAACTGTCTGCATCCATCGTGTTCAAAGGCAGTTTGGACAGTTTTTGAATACACGCTCCTAGACCTTGCATGACCTGCAGTAAAGCCTCGCGTTTTTTTCCTTATTGCTGCCTTGTACTCTACTGGGGTCAGGAAATCGCAGTGCGCAGTAACAGGGTACCCAGGCCATATCGGGCATACTTTATTGTCAGCACTGTCATAAACAGGTATTTCCATGTGCATGCTGGGCGGATCAGGCTGCACAAACTCATCCCAATTTTTCGAGCGCAGTTGTGCTTTGCTGTAGCCCATGGCATTGGCCAGTTCCATGGCAAACGGGTTAATAACACCGCTGGGTGCAGCGCTGTCAGATGAAGCGATAAGCTAGTCTTTAGTATGGGTAGTGGCTAGCGCTTCGCCCAGCACTTAACGGGCCGAGTGATGTGTGCACATAAACAGAATATTGAGTGGTTGCATGATGGGTGCAGTCAATTAATCACGATTTTTTTCTGCTGCTGTATCTTGCGGCTTACTGAATAAATTTTTTGATAAACACCACCTGCTTTTAATATGTTTTATGCGGTGACATTTTGTTGGCTTATTGAGCTTTTTATTCCACCGTCACGCTCTTGGCCAGATTACGCGGTTTGTCTACATCTGTGCCTTTGAGCAATGCGGCATGGTAAGCCAGTAACTGTACCGGAATGGCATGCAGTATTGGGGAAAGCACACCGACATGGCGTGGTGTGCGTATCACATGCACGCCTTCGGAAGCGCTGAAATGGCTGTCGGCATCGGCAAATACAAACAGTTCGCCGCCACGTGCCTTGACCTCCTGCATATTGGATTTAACCTTTTCCAACAGGCTGTCATTTGGCGCAATGACCACTACCGGCATATTGCTATCTACCAATGCCAGCGGGCCATGCTTGAGCTCGCCGGCGGGATAGGCTTCGGCATGGATATAGGAGATTTCTTTAAGCTTGAGTGCGCCCTCCATGGCAATCGGGAAGTGCACGCCACGGCCGAGGAACAGCGCGTGTTCCTTATCGCCGAAACGGTGCGCCCATTCGCGGATTTGGGGTTCCAGATTGAGGGCAATTTGTACACTACCAGCCAGTTGACGCAAATCAGCGAGGTATTGCTGTTCTTGCGTGTCAGCAAGCTGACCGCGTGCCTTACTCAAGGTGACTGCCAGTACAAACAGTGCAATGAGCTGGGTGGTAAAGGCTTTGGTACTGGCCACGCCGATTTCTGCCCCGGCACGGGTATAGAAAATCAGGCTGGAGGCGCGTGGCAAGGCGCTTTCCTGCACGTTACAAATCGACAGGCTATAGCCATGACCCAGTTTTTGCGCGTGTTTAAGCGCTTCCATGGTGTCCAGCGTTTCGCCGGATTGCGAAATGGTGACCACCAGTTGTTTCGGATTGGGCACTGAATCACGGTAGCGGTATTCGCTGGCGATTTCGACACTGGTCGGCAGTTTGGCGATGCTTTCCAGCCAGTATTTGGCGGTGAGTCCGGCGTAGTAGCTGGTGCCTGCAGCCAGGATCAGAATGCCGTCTATCTGTTTGAATATATCGGCAGCGGCGGTGCCGAACAGCTCGCTACGGAAGCTGCCATCGTCAATCAGCGCTTCTATGGTATCGCTGATGGCACGCGGTTGCTCGTAGATTTCCTTTTGCATAAAGTGGCTGTAGGGGCCGAGTTCAAGCGATGCCAGCGACACATCGCTCAAATGCACTTTACGCTCGGCCTGCGCACCTTGTTTGTCATATATGGTCACGCCTTCACTGCGCACGTTCTGGAACGATCAACTTGCGCTCAAGCCGTACGACGCGCCACGGGAGTTCTATCAGGCGGAGATCGCCAAAGGGATGGCGACCACCCGGCGTCTCGTGGCGGTGGGCGTCAAGATGCTG
>CAYYBN010000037.1:0-11929 GCA_964470225.1 uncultured Methylotenera sp.
GGGTACTGGATGTGACCTACCACATGTCGCTCTTGCCTACTGACAGCAGCAATGAAGCTGAATTGTGGGATGCCGTGCTGGAAATTGCCGGGATTCGTTCCATTTACGACAGCAGTTACAACACGCTAAACGCCAGTAATGTGATTCAACATCTGGTGCTGGATAGCCAAAACCCGTCCAGCATTTACAGCACGCTGCGCAGTGCGCGTGAAAACGCCCGTGCCGTGCGCGTCGCCATGACCTCCGAAACCTGGGAAAACATGAACACCTTGTGGCTGGAATTTGGCCAGTATATTAAACAGGATTTAACGCAAAATGGCCTGGGTGAATTTTGTGAATGGGTGAAAAGCCGTTCTCACCTGTTTCGAGGTGTGTGTTTTGGGACCATGCTGCGCGACGATGCGTTCAGCTTTGTGCGCCTGGGCACCTTTATGGAACGTGCTGATAACACCGCGCGTTTGCTGGATGTGAAATATGCCTGCCTGATGCCAAAAAAAGATACCGAAACTGGCAGCGTGGACTACTATGAATGGAGCGCAGTCTTGCGTTCGGTGTCGGCGTTTCAGGCGTATCAAAAAGTCTACAGTGACGCCATTGACCCGGTCAAAATTTCCGAGTTACTGGTATTGCGTCATGACATGCCGCGTTCGCTGCATGCTTGCTATGATGAAATCATGCCCATCATCGAACAGGTGGCTGGTAGCCGTCAGACCGAAGCCAAGCGGCTGGCCGGTGAGTTGCATGCCAAACTGCATTATGGCCGCATGCTGGACATCTTCAAACTGGGTCTTAGCGAGTTTCTTAACGAGTTCATTCGTGCCAACCGTCAGCTGGGCGACGAGATACAGCGCAGTTTCCTGAGCGCCACTGCCTAAGCAACAACCACGGTGCTCGCTGGCGGTGAAATAGCGCCACCAGTCTATGTTGCCTTTGTGTATCCAGTCCCTGATGCAGGCTAGGCTTGCACCCATGTGTGATTACTGGTGAACAAGATCTTCACTGACGTATTCACTGTCCGGGCACACCGGACTTTTCCATTCACTTTCCGTTGTGCGCCAGCATTACCCGGCGCAACAACGCAGACCCGTCTCGCCCTATGAACAGTCAAAAGCCCACTAGCATTCAGTGTATTGCCTGACCACAGGCCAGTTCTCTTCCCGTGGTAAAATCCTCTCCTTTGTAATCGCAGGCAGCATGTATGACCTATTGTGTGGGTGTTCTTTTGCAGCAAGGCCTGGTGTTGGCCTCGGATACCCGTACCAATGCCGGGGTAGATCAGGTGGCAGTCACCCAAAAAATGCACGTATTTGAACAAGCCGATGAACGCATCATCGTGTTGTTAACGGCTGGCAACCTGGCCATCACGCAATCGGTGGTGAATCTGCTGCGTGAAGCGGTCGCGAACGAAGATACACAGGCCCACTTGCATTCGGTACACTCGCTATTTGAAGCAGCCACACTGGTGGGCGCGGCCATGCGTGCTGTGCATGCTCGCGATGGTGAGTCGCTCAAGCAACATGGCTACGAATTTAATGCCAGCATGCTAGTGGCAGGCCAGATTCGTGGCGAACAGCCGCGACTGTTTCAGGTATATGCCGCCGGTAATTTTATCGAGGCCACCGCCGATACGCCCTACCTGCAAATTGGTGAAA
This sequence comes from uncultured Methylotenera sp., assembly GCA_964470225.1. Classification (GTDB taxonomy): domain Bacteria; phylum Pseudomonadota; class Gammaproteobacteria; order Burkholderiales; family Methylophilaceae; genus Methylophilus. The sequence continues at coordinate 1,653 of CAYYBN010000037.1, forward strand.
CCAAATATGGTAAACCGATTATCGACCGCGTTATTCAACACCACACTGCACTGATGGATGCCGTAAAATGCGTGCTAATCTCGTTTGATTCCACCATACGCAGCAACATTTCTGTGGCCATGCCAATCGACTTGATGGTGTATCAGACAGACCGCTTCGATAGCTGTTGCCGACAACGGTTTACCGAGCAAGACCCTTATTTTCTCAGCATACGCAAAGGTTGGGGTGAAGGCCTGAAATCGGTTTTTACTGCCTTGCCCAACCCGGATTGGTACAAGTGATGACAGGACAACTCTTTATAATCTCGGCTGCTTCTGGCGCCGGAAAAACCAGTCTGGTGCGTGCCATGTTGGCACAAGACCCACAGCTCAAACTGTCGGTGTCACACACCACGCGGGCACCAAGGCCAGGTGAGGAAGATGGCATTCACTACCATTTTGTTGACGAGTCCACCTTCCTCACCATGCTCAATGCAGCAGACTTTCTGGAAAGTGCGCATGTTCATGGCGCCCGCTATGGCACTGCGCGGCAGGAAGTCGATCAGGCACTGGCCAATGGCCGCGATGTGATACTGGAAATCGACTGGCAGGGTGCCGAACAAATACGGCGTTTGTATCCACAGGTCCTCAGTATCTTCATTTTACCGCCATCCATGGAAGCGCTGGCACAGCGGCTAAACAACCGCGGTCAGGACAGCGCCGAGGTCATTGCACGACGGCTGGCGGCGGCCCGCGAAGAAATGCGGCATGTGCATGCCTTTGATTATGTTACAATCAATGACAATTTTGATGTGGCTTTGCAAGATTTACTGGCGATTGTTCGCGCGCAGCGCCTGCAATTGCACCGGCAACTGGCCAACCACACTTCCTTGATTCAATCCCTGTTGTAATGCTTGCGGCCAATTGGCAGCAAGCGCTAGTAGAGGTCGCTATGGCACGTATTACTGTCGATGATTGTTTGGAAAACATCCCTAACCGCTTTCAACTCACTCTGGTGGCTGCTTACCGCGCCCGTCAGCTTTCCAATGGTTCCGACCCGCTGGTTACCGGCTATGCGCAAAAAGACAAACCTACCGTAATCGCCCTGCGCGAAATTGCCGCCGGTAAAATTGGTACAGAAATCCTCAACAAGGGGCAAGCGTAACCCGGTATGGGGAAATCGCACTCGTCACAGGCGCTGGCGCGCAAGCCAATAACGCCACACGACGCGCCGGTACTGATTCCGGCCGATTGTGACGACTCGGCGCTTACCCAGCTCATTCGCGGCTACCTCTCCGACGAAGAAGTACAACTGGTATGGCAGGCCTACCGCTACGCCGACCACGCCCACGCCGGGCAAACCCGTAAAACCGGCGAACCCTACATTAGCCATCCAGTGGCGGTGGCCTGCATACTGGCGCGTATGCACCTGGATTTGCCGACACTGCTGGCTGCCTTGCTACATGATGTGGTGGAAGACACCCACGTTGCCAGTGTCGACATCGCCGCATTGTTCGGACAACAGGTGGCAGAGCTGGTCGATGGCTTGACCAAGCTGGACAAGGTCGAACTGCAAACCGCCACGCAGGCGCAAGCTGAAAACTTCCGAAAAATGTTGCTGGCCATGAGCCAGGACGTCCGTGTGATTCTGGTCAAACTGGCCGACCGCCTGCATAACATGCAAACACTGGACGCCATGCGTCCAGAAAAGCAAAAACGCATTGCGCGCGAAACATTGGATATTTACGCCCCGATTGCCAACCGATTGGGTCTCAACCCGATTTACCATGAGCTGGAAGACCTCAGCTTCAAGTACCTCTACCCCACCCGCTTTCGCGTCATTGAGAAAGCCATCCGCCACGCACGCGGTAATCGTAAAGAGGTTATAGGCAAGATACTCGAATCGATTAAAGCACAATTGCAGCATCACAAGTTGCAAGCCGATGTGCTGGGGCGAGAAAAGCATCTGCACAGCATCTATAAGAAGATGGCTGAAAAATCGATGCGCTTGTCGCAAATCAACGATATTTATGGCTTTCGCATCATCGTGCAAGACACCGCCGATTGCTATCTGGCACTGGGGGCCTTGCATGCCCTGTACAAACCCATACCCGGCCGCTTCAAAGACTATATTGCCATCCCTAAAGCCAACGGTTACCAAAGTTTGCACACCACGCTGTTTGGCCCGTTTGGCACCCCGATCGAAGTGCAGATACGCAGCGAAGAAATGCACAATATTGCCGATGCAGGCGTCGCCGCGCACTGGCTATACAAAACCAGCGATGCCCATCTGACCAAGCTGCAACAGCAAACCCATCAGTGGCTGCAACGGCTGGTAGAAATTCAGACCGAGAGTGACGACAGTCATGAGTTTCTGGAACATTTCAAGGTCGACCTGTTTCCGGATGAGGTGTATGTATTCACACCCAAGGGTAACATCATGGCTTTACCACGCGGCTCCACGGCGGTGGACTTTGCCTATGCCGTACACTCCGATGTGGGCAATAGTTGTGTGGCAGTCAAAATTAACAACGAACTGGCCCCACTACGCAGCGAAATGCACAATGGTGACCATGTCGAGATCATCACTGCACCGCTGGCTAAGCCCAACCCGGCCTGGCTGAATTATGTGGTGACTGGCAAGGCACGCTCACATATCCGCCATTATCTGAAAACGGTCAAGGTCGAGGAATCGGCGCAACTGGGCGAGCGCATGCTGAATGTGGCCCTGCGTGCCATGCACATCGAGCCGCAGGACATTTCGGACAAACAATGGCAAAAAGTCATGAAAGACTATGGCGCTAAAACACGCCAGGCCATCCTCACCGATATCGGCCTTGGCAAACGCAACAGCCTGATGGTGGCACACCAATTGGTAGCACAGCCTAATGAGCATGAAGGCAAGGAAAAAACCGTCAAACCGCTGGATACCATCACCATCCGTGGCTCGGAAGGTATGGCTGTGCAATTCGCCCAATGCTGCCGCCCGATTCCGGGTGACCCGATTTTAGGCTTTATCAACAAAGACAAAGGGCTGGTGATTCATACCCACGACTGCCCGGCCATCCGCAAATTCAAGCTGGACCCGGAAAAATGGCTGGATGTGGAATGGGACGCCGACCCGAAAAAACTGTTCAACGTCAATCTACGTATCACCGTGGTCGATGAACGCGGCATGCTGGCCAAAATTGCCGCCACCATTTCCAGCAGTGATGCCAACATTGACAACGTCAGTGTGGAAGTCAGCGATGGTAGCCAGTACTCCAACGTCAACTTCACCTTACAAGTGCATCACCGCGCCCATTTGGCAGCCTTGATTCGCAACCTGCGCAAAATCCAGCAAATCGTGCGCATCAACCGGGTCAAAGGCACGCCTTCCGAGCAAAAAATTCAGTAAACGGTGCGTTCAGGCATGGTTGCACTCAGCGACATTCGCGGCATCACTCCGGCTTTGCTGAGTCACTTGCACAAGTTGGGTATACACACCTCGCAAGCGCTATTACTGCATTTACCTTTGCGCTATCAAGATGAAACCCGTATTAGCGTCATCCGTGATTTACGCTTAGGTGAGCAGGCACAAGTTGAGGGGGTGGTTATTTACAATGAAGTGACTTACAAGCCCCGTAAAATGCTGCAAGTAAAGCTGCAAGATGAAAGTGGAGTTTTGCACCTACGTTACTTGCACTTTTACCCCAGCCAGATAGCGACTACCCAAGTCGGCACCCGTTTACGGGTGTTTGGCGAGGTACGTAGCGGCTTTTTCGGTTATGAGATGGTGCATCCCAGCCAACGTAAGGTGAACGAGGATACGCCGGTTCATCAAACACTCACCCCGGTCTATCCAACCACGGCGGGCCTGAGCCAAAGCGCATTGCGTAAAGCCATACAACTGCTACTCAGCCCGGCCCATCTGACAGAAACACTTCCCGCCACGGTTTATCAACCTTTGCAATTACCGGATTTTGCCAGCAGCCTGCGGCTACTCCACCAGCCGCCTGCGGAAACCGTTCTGGCACCTCTGGAAGACCGCAGCCACCCGGCCTGGCGACGGCTGGCGCTAGACGAGTTGCTGGCGCAACAATTGTCCATGCGGCAACACTACGCCAGACGTAGACTATCGTCAGCGCCGGTACTGCCGGCCTCGTCTCGCTTGGTGCCACAACTGCTACAACAACTGCCCTTTGCATTAACCCAGGCCCAGCACACGGTATTGGCTGACATCAGCCGCGATCTGGCCTTAGCGCACCCGATGCAACGCTTGCTGCAGGGCGATGTCGGCAGCGGCAAAACCATTGTCGCTTGCCTGGCTGCACTGCAAGCCATTGAACATGGCTGGCAAGTGGCTTTGATGGCACCCACCGAAATTCTGGCAGAACAGCACTATCAAAAATTGGCCGGTTGGCTTACGCCTTTGGGTATTCGACTTGCCTGGCTGACTGGCAGTCAGCCCAAAAAAGAACGTGAACAGTCACTGACGGCGATTGCCAGTGGTGAGGCCATGTTGGCGATTGGCACGCATGCGCTGTTTCAGGCACAAGTGCAGTTTCACCAGCTTGGGCTGGCGATTGTCGATGAGCAGCACCGCTTTGGTGTACAGCAACGGCTGGCACTACGGCAGAAAGGCCACCATACAAACAATAGCTTGGAACCACACCAGTTAATGATGTCGGCAACACCGATACCGCGTACGTTGTCCATGAGTTATTACGCTGACCTCGATGTTTCGACCATAGACCAGCTTCCACCAGGGCGCACACCGGTGGTGACCAAGCTGGTGATCGATGACAGGCGTGAGGAAATTTTACAGCGGGTACGTGAGGCCTGTGCGCAAGGTCAGCAAGCCTATTGGGTGTGTCCGCTCATCGAGGAATCAGAGGCCTTGCAACTGCAAACAGCCAACGACACCTACGCCACCTTGCAACAGGCATTGCCCGAATTACAGGTCGGGTTGGTGCATGGGCGCATGAAACCAAGCGAAAAGCAGTCGGTGATGCAGGCGTTTGCTGCTAACCAGTTACAACTGCTGGTGGCGACCACTGTGATTGAAGTCGGCGTGGATGTGCCCAATGCCAGCCTAATGGTGATAGAACATGCTGAGCGCATGGGCTTGAGCCAGTTGCACCAGTTGCGTGGACGTGTTGGTCGTGGGGCCGCCAAAAGCACCTGTATCCTGCTGTACAACAAACAACAGTGTTCACAACTGGGTCGGCAACGCCTAAAAGTGATTTACGAAAGCAATGACGGCTTTGCCATTGCCCAGGCCGACCTCCAAATTCGCGGGCCAGGTGAGTTGTTAGGCACCCGCCAGAGTGGCGTCCCCATGCTTAAAATTGCCGATTTGGAACGCGATGTCGACTTGCTAACCTATGCCAAACAGCTATCGGAACAGTTGCTTGCCCAACATCCACAGGCTGTACAAGCACACCTGCACCGCTGGTTGAGTCAGGCTGAGCAATGGGTCAAGGTATGACCTTGATGTAGGCTGGATGCATGTGTGTGGGCATATCCGCCGGCGCACGTTTGCGGTGTAAACTGGCCTCAAAAGTTTCCAGCGGTACAGGCGGACTGAACAAATAGCCCTGAAACACATGGCAGCCCATCTCTTGCAACAGGGCTTTTTGTTGTGGCATTTCAACCCCCTCCGCAATGATGGAGTGACCGAGGTTGTGCGCCATTTGAATAATCATCTGTACGATAAAACTGTCAAATTTGTTATGCAAAATGTCGCGGATAAAACTTTTATCAATTTTGAGTTCATCCAGCGGAAAGCGGCGTAGCAACGACAGTGAAGACTGACCCACCCCGAAGTCATCCAGCGAAAAACGCACCCCCAACGCGCGCAAGGTATTGATTTTGGCAACGACTTCTTCTATGTTTTTGACCAGTATGCTCTCGGTCAACTCCAAGCGTAATTGCCGGGCGCGGCAGCCGCTAACAGTGATGATGCTAATCACCTGCTCGACAAAATCTGGCTGCATAAACTGCACGGCGCTGACATTCACCGACAATGTGAGTGTCGCCATGCCAGGTTGTTGTTGCCAGCGTTGTAGCTGCGCACAGGCTTGCTGCAACACCCAGTAACCGATAGACACAATAACGGATGACTTTTCTGCGATGGGTATAAACTGGTCTGGCGGAACCATACCCAGCAACGGATGGTGCCAGCGTAATAACACTTCAGCACCGATGACTTGTTGTGTAGCATCAAATTGCGGTTGGTAATGCAGCAGCAGTTGCTGGCTCTGTAAGGCAAAGGCCAGTTCGTTTTGCAAGGTGGCCCGCCGTTCCACTTCGGGATGCAGCGCCTCGTCATACAACTGCATACCGGTATGTGCATTCGACTGTTTGGCTTCGTACATGGCAATGTCTGCTCGGCGTAACACCTCCTGCTCATCCAGCGAATTGCCATAAAACAAACAAATCCCCATACTGGGGCCTGTTTGGTAACGCCCATTTTGTAATTCAAACGGTTGCTTGAATACTTCCATCAATTTATCGGCGGTGGCCAGAACAGCCTGGGTAGCTGCTTCTTTGTCACTACCCAGGTCATCAAGCAAGGCCACAAACTCATCGCCGCCCATGCGCGCCACCGTATCTTTTTTGCGTAAGCATTGCTGCAAGCGGTTAGCCACCTGTTGTAATAACTCGTCGCCAGCCAAATGTCCACGGCTATCGTTTAGGCCTTTGAAATTATTTAAATCGAGGGTAAACACCGCACCATGACTGTGTTGTCGCTGACAACGTAAAAACGCCTGCTGTAGACGCTCGCTTAACAATCTCCGATTGGGCAGGCCAGTTAAAAAATCGAAATAGGCCAGTTGGTGAACCTTGCGGTTATCGCGCATGGAGGTGATGCGCAAGTTGATATTCTCATGCAGACTTTGGGCCAGACTACGTCCGGCCATATTCAAAAACACCACAAATAAAATAAATAATAACGCCATGGTCAGGGATACATGGGTGCCCTGCCACAGACAATAGGGCACTTTGAGTAGCAGGATACAACCACAAAACAGATACGATGACACCACGTCAATAGAATAAATAACGACACCAGCCCCGCACACCCCCACCAGCGCAAAGTTGAGCAGCGCCTGATGCTCACTGTGTTGAACAGGCGATAGCAGTATGCCTGCCAAGCCCCATATCAGACCACAAAATGCAGTACTCAACCGGAAACGATGCAGCCAATAAAGCGCATTTTTCTGACGCTGTGGATCGTTTTTATAGCTTAAAGTCAGCAAAAATCGTAGGCCATACGCCAGTAAAAACAACATCGACCAGCAGACCAGTATCGGCTCTTCAATCAAATGATGTAGTGCGAATAATAAAGCCATCATCACAAACAGCGCCGACAACAATGAGCGTTGCGTGCTGGCAAACAGCATACCTACAATTTCGCTACGTAATGTTGCGGTTTCAACTGCATTGCCCATTGCAGCAACACTCCCTGATGATGGTTGGTATTTTGATATGTAATGCTTGAGTCTAAACCTGACAATCTAGGCGATTAAACTTGAATACAGGCATGATTTGCCGTCTTATTGATAGATGTTCTATGAGAGTTTTCTTGTGTGAGCAGTCTTAAGCGGGTTGTCGCATACGTAAGTTTTGCATGGTCAGGGATGCAATGCCAGAGTTATCACTAGTGCGGTATCATGGGTTTATCTCATGTTGCGAGCCAACACCATGCATGCGTCCAACTTTTTGTTGCAAGCCGCCATTTTTTTAAGCGCCGCTCTTATTCTGGTTCCCCTCTGTAAACGCCTGGGACTGGGCTCGGTATTGGGTTACTTAATCGCTGGCATGGTCATCGGTCCGCACGCCCTGCAATTGATTGACAACCCTGAACACGTGATGCAATTTGCCGAGTTTGGCGTGGTGCTGATGCTGTTTTTAATCGGTCTCGAGCTAGAATCAGACAAAGTATGGGAGTTACGCAAACTGCTGTTTGGCTTGGGCGGCTTACAAGTCACGCTCACGGTATTGTTGGTCACGGCGTGCGCCACCTTGTTACACCTGCCCTGGCGAGAAGCGCTGATCATCGGCATGGGCGTGGCCATGTCCTCCACCGCCATCGGCCTCACTGCGCTCATCGAGAAAAAACAACTCAATACCGCAGGCGGCCAGGCGGCATTTGCCACCCTGTTGTTTCAGGATTTATCGGTGATTCCGCTGTTTATGCTGATGGCCGTCATCGCCCCGCAGCGTGCCGCCAGCAGTTTTGACTGGCTGGCCGTGGTCAAAGCCATCACAGTGATAGGCCTCATCGTGTTGGCCAGTCGCACGCTGTTGCGCCCGATCATGCGGCTGATTGCGCAAACCGGCCTGCGCGAGATTTTTGTCGCTTTTTCATTGCTATTGGTCATCGGCGTCTCGCTGGCCATGCAGTCGGTGGGCTTGTCTATGGCCTTGGGCACCTTTTTAGCCGGCATGTTACTGGCCGGTTCTGAGTACCGCTACGAGTTACGGCTGGATATCGAACCAGTCAAAGGCCTGTTACTAGGCTTGTTTTTTATCTCAGTTGGCATGTCGGTGGATGTGTCGCTACTCACCAGTCAACCTGACCTCATTCTCGGCGCCGCAGTGTTGCTGGTGGCGTTAAAAATTGGCGTACTCATGGGCTTGGGCAAAGTGTTCGGCTACTCGTTACGCGACAATCTGTTATTTGGCGTGTCTATTTCGCAAATCGGTGAATTCGCTTTTGTCATCTTTGGCGTCGCGCTGAGCCAGGGCTCACTCTCGCGCGAAAGCTATCAAATGCTCAATGCCATCGTCACAGTCTCCATGCTGATCACACCACTGCTATTGCTGTTATACGACCGCTTTTTAACCCTGCAATGCGGTGCACGCCCGCGTGACACCATCCCGGAAAACAACCGCGTCATCATCGCCGGCTTTGGCCGCTTTGGGCAGATTGTCGGCCGTGTACTGCTGGGCAAAGGCATCAACGCCACCCTGATCGACAACGACCCCAACCAGGTCGACCTCACCCGCGAATTTGGCTGGCGCTGCTACTACGGGGACGCCTCACGGCTCGATGTGCTCGAAGAAGCCGGTATCGCCAACGCCCGCCTGCTGGTCATCGCCATCAACGACGCCCACGCCACCCTCGAGATGGCGCAACTGGTCAAACAACGCTGGCCCCATGTCGCCATGGTCGTCCGCGCCCGCAGCCGGACCGAAGCCTTCGACCTGCGTGACCTTGATATTCAACCCATCCGCGAAACGTTTTACTCCTCACTCGAAGCCGCCAGATTATCGCTACTCGCCATCGGCGAACAACCAGATGCCGCCAACCGCATTATCGAACAGTTTGAACAACACGACCTAAAACAACTTGAGGCCACCCTAAAAATTCGCCATGACAAAAAAGCGATTTCTAGCTTGTTAGAGCAAGGCCGGCAGGATTTGAAAGCGTTGCTGGCATCTGAAACGGGGAAAAGCTAGTTTACGTCTTTTGGTAGATTGAATTGACTGGTGGCCACTATCAAGGAATCCTTGACAGTTGCGGATACGTCCAACGCCCCACCCTCAAAAAGACTTTTTAAATGCATTGAATATTCTGCTCAGTCCCACTGAATAACTCAGCCACCTCTAACTGTGTAAGCCAGAAAGTATGGCCCTCAGTGCGTAACTGGATACGGCTGTTACATTTCTTAAATTTGTTGACCGTTGTGTAACCACTAACTTATTATTTGGTTTAAATGGATTGGGAGTGCCCGGTCGGCGCTTATGCCTCGGTGAGATCATCGGGGCTTTTCGCTTTAATAAACTGCCTAATAAGCAACTTTTAGCAAATAACTTCAGAAACTTATTGTCAAACCGATATTCATAATTGCAGATAATGCTTTTTTACCTGTATAGTTCGACTTGTTCCTTTGCCTAAGGCTTTGGTACATGGCAGCGCCTCAGTCGCCATAAGACTGGGGCATTTTTGTATCTATCGCTTTGGTTTTCTTGTCTCTAGCAAAACGCTCGTTTGCTTCAATCTAGTCAAATAATCTAAATCAGTAATCGCATAATCGGTTAAAAACTCAAATGGCTTACCCTGTGTAGCAGGGTCATTTAGCACAACAAGATAATTCTCTTCATTAACTAGAAACGTCCGTCTTTTGAGTGTTTGGCTACGATCGCCTTGTCTAATCGACCCATACCTGAAAATAGTACCTGCACTAGCGCACAAAACCTGCTCAATCCATAACATACGCTTCGCACGTTCGAGTGAAAAATGTTCATGGTCTAAACCTTGGCGATAATTTTGCGTGTCAGTAAATGCATGATCAAAACGAAAGCTTA
>CAYYBN010000038.1:0-5661 GCA_964470225.1 uncultured Methylotenera sp.
TTGGCCAATGTACGGGCACGTTTGCGACGAATATCTGCATCACGGCTCAACACCACCGTTGACTTGCTTTCTGGCGCGACTTCGCCTTGTTGTGATTGGGTTTTCTTTACCAGCGCCATAAGTAATCCTTTCAAAATGGGGGTTGGCAATCCACTGTGGATTGCACTTGGTCACTGCAAGCAGTAACCAAATCAGGTCATGTGTTAACCATAAACAATGACAGCCATCCTTGTTAACGTCGCTGCCTAGAAAATCTTTAGCGTGATAATCAAAAAAAATTGGGGTTGCGGTTGCCACGGCACCTGAGCCACAGTGGTTGTGCGTAAAAGCAGCTGAATGTGCTCAAGTTGTGCCAAAACCAACCGTTATGCAGACAAGCACCGTTGCCACTTGCCGTTGCGCAGCTTAGGCCAAGGTGGACGATGCTGTTAACTCACACTTTGGAGAAGGTATGAAGCCGTGGCAGCAATTGCACGTGCGGGCGTCGGCGGGCGCCGCATGGGCATGGATATCCGCATGCACCCGTCAGATGATTACAGGTAATCGCACCGCACCGCAGGACTGGTTTCAGGGAGTGTCGGTCGCCTGCATGGTGATAGACACAACCGGCCTGATTCAACACTACAACGCAGCCGCACTGGGCTTGTTCGAAGCGTTACGCAACGACTTTGAACCCTTTGCAACCGGCTTTGAGCCAACACACTTGCATGGCCAAGCGCTGTATGAACGCTTCCCGTGTTTGCATGCGTTTGCGGCAATGATAGACAATGCCGAGTACTTGCCATTTTCGAGCGACCTCACGCTGGGCCGAATCACCTTGAACATACACCTGTCAGCCATTTGCTCGCCTGATGCAGTCAGGCTGGGCACGCTGATTGAGTGGCGTGATGTCACCGCCGAGCGTTACTGTGCGAAACAGGACATGGAAAATGCCAACCTGGTGTCGGCCATTGAACGGGTAGATGCCGTGGCCGAACTGGCACTGGATGGACGTTTTTTGCGGGTAAACGACAATTTCTGCCAGATGACAGGCTATGACAGTGACACCCTGATGCAATGTCATCATGACTGTCTGGTCTCACCTGAAGAATTGGCTTCGGGGGCATATCAGGCCTTTTGGGAGACGCTTAAAAGCGGCCAGTTTGTCTCGGGACGATATAAGCGCATAGGGCACGCCGGCCAGGTGCTCTGGCTGGAAGCCAGTTACAGTCCAATTTTCGATTGTTTTGGTGAACCGGTGAAGTTTGTCGAATACGCCATTGATGTTTCAGCACAAGTCAGTATGGAGCAAGAGGCAGCCAGGTTGGCACTGGTGGCCAATGAAACTGACAATGCGGTGGTGATTACCGATGCACAGGGGGCAATCGAATACATCAATGCTGGTTTTAGCAAACTAACGGGCTACAGCCTGGCAGAAATCCTAGGCAAAAAACCGGGTCATCTACTACAAGGCACCGATACCTTGCCTGAGACTGTGCAGGCCATACGCGCGCAACTGACGGCACAACAAGCCTTCAGTGGCGAGATACTCAATTACGACAAACAGGGGCGCAGCTACTGGGTGTCACTGAACATTAACCCGGTTTATGACACCCAAGGCCAGTTAATTCGTTTTGTCTCGGTACAAACCGACATCACCGCGGCCAAACTGCAGCAGATTGAGTTTAACGCCAGGCTGGAAGCGATTACACGAAGCACCGCCGTGGCTGAGTTCTCCACCACTGGCACCTTGATGCATGTAAACCCGCGCTATTGCCAGATGCTGGGCTATGCTGCCGAAGAACTGATAGGTCAGCCATACAGCCTGCTCATGGACCTGTCCAACCACGAGCGCCACTGTTTTAACCAGGTATTGCATACGCTCAAGCAAGGTCATAGCGCCAATGGTCAATATGCGCGTATCGGCAAACAACGCCAGCGCATCTGGGTGCAGACCAGCTTCAACCCGATTGTAGACTTGCATGGCCAAGTCACCAAAATCATTGAATATGCGACTGAAATCACCGAGCAACACACTCAAATGCTGGCCTTAAAGCAAGTAGTGGCAGAAACACAAACTGTGATTGATGGCGCCAAGCAAGGCATATTAAGTCACCGTATCCAGTTACATGACAAACACGGCACCATCGCGGACTTGTGTAACGGCGTAAATGATTTGATGGATAGCTTTAGCCATGTATTGGCTACCTTGGGCAGTGCCAGCCAAGCCATGAATGAGGCCTGTAATGAAATTGCCGAAGGCAACCATGAATTATCAGTACGCACTGAAAAACAGGCCGCCAATCTGGAGGAAACCGCTGCCAGCATGGAACAACTGTCGACCACTGTACACCAGAATGCCCGACATGCTGCACAGGCCTACCAAATGGCAGACGAAGCTTCCAAGGTGGCCTACCGTGGCGGTGAGGCAGTGACTACCGTGGTGAACACCATGGCTGAAATCAATCAGAGTGCGCGAAAAATTGAAGACATTATTAGCGTGATTGATGGCATTGCCTTTCAAACCAACATACTGGCGCTGAATGCGGCTGTAGAGGCGGCACGTGCGGGTGAACAGGGTCGGGGATTTGCCGTAGTGGCTGGCGAGGTACGCAACCTGGCACAGCGTTCAGCCGACGCAGCCAAGGAAATTAAAGCCCTGATTCACGACTCGGTCTCCAAAACCGCTGAAGGCTCACGTCAGGTAGCGCGTGCAGGCGACACCATGTTTGAAATCGTCAATTCGGTGAAAAATTTCACTGTCATCATGAATGACATTACTCAGGCTTCCAGCCAGCAGAGCGATGAGATCGACCAGATTAAATCGGCCATTCATACCATTGATGAGGTGACGCAGCAAAATGCTGCGTTGGTGGAACAAGCCGCTTCTGCTGCACAGTTATTGCGAGATGAGGCGCTGCAGCTGACGCAAATGGTAAATGCATACGAACTTACCTTACCCGCGCCCGCGCATCTGGCAGCCTGACGGCGTCGCTCGCCTGATAAAATATACGCGGGTTTGATGACGCACTCGTGCGAGCGTGTTAGCGTTTGGCAAACGCCGGATTGGTGGCCACAAACGCTTTCACCCCACCCAAAATGGCGGCCACCAGTTTTTCCTGATAATCGTCGTCATTGAGGCGGGCTTCTTCTTCCGGGTTACTGATGAAGGCAGTTTCCACCAGTATGGAAGGAATATCCGGCGCTTTCAACACGGCAAACGCCGCCTGTTCCACATAGTTGGAATGCAGGCTGTTGATTTTGGCAATGCGTTTGAGCACGGCTTTTCCCAAGCGTATGCTGTCATGGATGGTGGCGGTTTGCGACAGGTCAAGCAGCGTTCTGGCCAGATCCATGTCTTTGGTATTCAGCGGTATGCCACCAATTAAATCTACCTCGTTTTCTTTTTTCGCCAGATAGCGTGCGCCAGCACTGGTGGCACCGCGTTCGGATAAAGCAAACACCGACGAGCCACGGGCGCTGCTATTGATAAACGAGTCGGCATGGATGGAGATAAACAGGTCAGCTTTGGCGGCGCGCGCTTTTTTGACGCGGTCACCCAACGGTACAAAGTAGTCACCATCACGAATCAATATGGCCTGCATGTCTTCTTCGGCATCTATTTTTGCCTTCAGCCGCTGGGCTATCGCCAGTGTGATGTTTTTCTCATGGCTGCCACGGGCGCCTTTAGCACCGGGGTCCTCCCCCCCATGACCGGCATCCACCGCAATGGTAATCAGTCGTTGGCCAATCTTGGTTTTTTTGGCCGGTTTAGGGATGGGCTCGCTCTTAACACCGGACTCAGCTTCATTGACTGCTTCCCCCGACTCGTTATTGCTTTGCCCCATAGTCACAGGGCTGACCACAGGCGTGGAGAGCGGTGTAGGGAGCGCGGTGGGAGCAGGCGTCGCTGGCTCAGGCACTTTGCTGTTGTTAGGCACATTCGCAGGCGGCGTACTAGCAACAGGACTGATAGGCTTGTCACCACTGCCCGCCGCTGGTTCGCTCGGGTTGGCATACGGCGCAATGGTAATGGCCAGCCGTTGTTGCTGGCCTGCATTTGGATTCAGGTCAATAAATTGCGGCTTGGTGTTGCCTTTGATATCAAACACCAGCCGCGTGACACTTTCGCTAAACGGTGCGATGCGTACTTTGGCCACATAAGGATGTTGCGCCGATAACTGTGGCGGCAAGGCTTTGAGCGTGGCGTTCACGCTTACCCCTTCCAGGTCTAGCACCACCCGGTACGGGTTCTCCAAAGCAAACAGGCGGTAACGCACTGGCTGGTCCAGCAACAGCTCCACATGCGCCTGTTCCCCTTGCGACTGCAGCGTGGCCAACAGCACCTCACTTGCATGCGTCGCCCCATGCCAACACAGCAGGCAGCACAGGTAAACACGCAGTAGCAGACCATGTGGTGATTGAGCGAACATCCGTCCTTTAGTCATCGAGTGCCAAGGCCATCTGGCTGTCGATACGTAAACGACGGCCGTTGGGGAGTATCTCAAAATAAATCGCAATATCCGGTGCCGGTAACAGGGCCGCCGCTTTTTCCGGCCACTCCACCAGACACAGGCTATGTGCATTAAAGTCGTCACGAAACCCAGCGGCTTCCCACTCTTCGTCGTCCTGAAAACGGTAGAGGTCAAAGTGATGCACTTGCGCCAGTGGCACGGCGTAGGTTTCAACCAAGGTGTAGGTTGGACTTTTAACTTTACCAACATGGCCAAGTGCATGCAATATCGCGCGCACCAGCGTGGTTTTTCCGGCACCGAGGTCGCCATGCAGATAAACTACCTGTCCTGGATTGAGTTGAAGGGCCAGCCTTGCGCCCAAGGCGACGGTGTCTGCTTCACTGTGTAAAATCTGTGTAGAATATGTTTCTGTCATGTCTCATCCAAACCCGCTACCCGCCTCACCCGCAGCCTTGTCGGCACTCAAAGCCGATATACAAAACTGGGCAACACGCCTGGGATTTGCTGAGCTGGCCGTCACCGATACCAATTTATCGCAGGCAGAAGCCGGATTACTGGCTTGGCTGGACAAATGCTATCACGGCGACATGGATTATATGGCAAAACACGGCCTCAAGCGAAGCCGACCCGCGGAATTGGTGCCCGGCACCGTCCGAGTGATTTCGGTGCGGCTGGATTACCTCGATGCAGAAGCTGCCGATGGCTGGCAAGTGTTGTCTGACCCCAACTTGGCCTATATTGCCCGCTATGCCATGGGCCGCGATTACCACAAGGTCATGCGCAACAAACTGCAACAGTTATGCGAGCAGATTCAACATCGGGTCAGTGACTTTGAATACCGGGTATTTGTTGATAGTGCGCCCGTCATGGAAGTGGCGTTGGCCGAAAAAGCCGGGCTGGGTTGGCGTGGCAAACACACCTTATTACTGCATCGCCAGCGTGGCTCATGGTTTTTTTTGGGTGAAATCTACACCAACTTACCCTTGCCCATCGATGCACCAACCAGCGCCCATTGCGGCAGTTGCAGCGCCTGTATCGACATTTGCCCGACACAAGCCATCCTCGGCCCTTATACCCTGGATGCCAGACGCTGCATTTCCTACCTGACCATAGAACACAAAGGCAGCATTCCAGAAGACTTAAGGCCACTGATGGGCAACCGGATTTACGGCTGTGACGATTGCCAGCTGATTTGTCCATGGAACAA
>CAYYBN010000038.1:5671-9277 GCA_964470225.1 uncultured Methylotenera sp.
CTTCGCCAAACGGCAGGGTCTGGACAGCATCGCCCTGCTCGACTGTTTTGCCTGGAGCGAACAGGCATTTCAATCCCGCATGGCTGGCAGCGCCATTTATCGCATCGGCCACGCGCAATGGCTACGTAATGTGGCCGTGGCGTTGGGCAATGCACCGCGCTCGGTAGAAATTATTGCCGCATTACAAAGCAAATTAGAACACCCGGATGCAATGGTGCGGGAGCATGTGGCATGGGCATTCAAGCGGCAGCAAGAAAAAAACGGATAAGCCGCAGATGATCGTCGATAAACGCAGATAATTTTTTTGGAATGGTAAAACTGGCTTGGTTAGCGGCCGAGTGAATAGCGGGAATAGTTCATAAATCAACGGCAAATGGCTTATGCCAGCAAGGCCGCACCTAGCATACCGCTGATATCGCCTGAGGTGGAGAGATGTATCTGAATAGTGCCACGCAATACAGGAATCAGGTCTTGGTGCAGGCGTTGCTCGAAGGCGGGTTGTAACCATGACCATGCCGCGACCACACCACCGCCAATGACGATATTGGGCACATCCACCAGCTTGAGCATGGAGGCCAGTGCTTGCGCCAGTTTGTCGCCAGCCAGGGCAAAAGCCGCTTGTGCATCTACGTTACCTTGTGTTGCCAAGGTGGCAATTTCGGCTGCGGTGCGTGTTTCACCACTGCGTTCTGCGTAACTTTGACTGATGGCACTGGCTGAAGCATATTGCTCGACACAGCCCTGGTTACCGCAACCACACACTCGGCCACCGGGCTCTACGATGAGATGTCCGGCTTCAAACGCATAGCCATGCGCACCAGACCAGACCTTGCCGTTGACCACCAACCCGCCACCGACACCTGTGCCCAAACCCAGATAGAGCAGGCCGTCAGCCGGTTGCCCCAGCAGGCAATACTCACCATACGCAGCGGCATTGGCATCGTTCTCGACCTTGACCGGGCGGCCAAGTATGGCGCTTAAATCGGTACCGAGATTCACTTGTTGCAAACCCGGGAGATTGGGCGACTGCGCCAGCACGCCGTTGGCAGGGTTGATAAAGCCCGGAAAGCCGATGCCTATGGCCTGTATGGCCGGATAGCGTTGCAACAGACCCCAAATAGCATCGGCAGTAACTTGCAGTATGGTTTGCCAGGCGACCTCTGGCGTATGGCTGCGACAGATGTGCGCGTAATGGGCTTGAAAGCGGGTTTCTTCCAGCAAGGTAAGCCCGTCAAACACGCCCAAACGCAGGTTGGTGCCCCCAACATCGAGCCCCAGACGCAGACCGCTATAGCCCTCAGCCATGGTAACGTCCGGTTTTTTTCAACAGGGTTTTGAAGGTCTGCAACTTGGCCTTGCTGCATTGCGACCATTGCATACGCCAGGCCCAATTGCCTTCAACTGTACCCGGTACGTTCATCCGTGCCCGGCTGTCCAGCCCCAGTAGGTCCTGCATGGGGATGATGGCCAGATACGCGTTACTGGACAGTGTCAGCTCGATCAGGGCTTGTGGCATAGCGGGCTCGGGCTCTGCCAGATAGCGTTGCAGATGCTGTTGCACTTCGCTGCCCGCGCTTAGATACCAGCCCAGTGTGGTATCGTTGTCATGGGTACCGGTGTAGGCCACACTGTTTTCATCAATGTTTTCCGGCAAGTAAGGATTGTCATCGCCCCCACCAAAGGCGAATTGCAGAATTTTCATGCCGGGCAAGGCAAATTGCAGCCGCAAGGCATCGACTGCTTCGGTAATGATGCCCAGGTCTTCGGCCACCAGCTTAAGCGTTGGAAAAGTGGTGGTGATGGCTTGCAACAGCGCTTCGCCCGGCGCCGTTTGCCACTGGCCCTGAATGGCGGTAGGTTCGCTGGCTGGAATTTCCCAAGCGGCCTGCAATCCACGAAAATGGTCGATACGCAACACATCAAACAACATGGATTGCAGGGCAATCCGCCCTAGCCACCACTGAAACCCCTCGGCTTGCATGCGACCCCAATCGTAATGCGGGTTGCCCCAGCGCTGGCCGGTTTCTGAGAAATAGTCGGGCGGTACCCCTGCCACCACCGTCATCTGACCACTGGTATCCAGCTTAAACCATTCAGGATGCGCCCAGACATCGGCACTGTCATAAGCCACAAAAATCGGAATGTCACCAAATAACTCGATGCCGCGCTGGTTGGCATAGGCCTTGAGCTGCGCCCACTGCTGAAAAAAAACATACTGGGTGAATTTAATACGTTGCAGCAGTTCCAGATGATTGGCGGTAAACGTCTGCAAGGCGTGCGCCTCGTGTTGGCGGTAAGCAGCCGGCCATTGGTGCCAGCTTTGGTTTTCATGGTGTGTGCGTAAAGCCAGAAACAGGGCAAAGTCATCCAGCCAGTGCAGTTGCTGTTGGCAAAAGCGGGCAAAGCCCGTCCAGCTCAGGCTGTCGGCGGCGGTGGTATGCATGGCAGCGCCTGCTTGCACCCGGGTCATGACCTTGGCCATCAATTCCGGCATATCCAAGCTCAGTTCGTCAGCCAGACACCACCCCTGCTGAAACAGCGTCTGTGGACTGATCATACCCGTATGGCCAGCATGGGCTGACAGACTTTGATAGGGCGACTGGTCGCCATGCGGCATATTGACTGGCAAGGTTTGCCAGACCTGAACGCCGAGGTCGGCCAGCAAATCAATAAAGCGACAGGCCTCAGGCCCGAGCGTGCCTTCTGGCAAAGAAGTGATATGCAGTAAGATGCCAGCTTTTTTATCAGCTGTACCGGCGGTTGTTGAGTGCGTCATGGCATGGGTTGAGTTGTAATAAGAGTTCAGTTTCAGGCTTGCCCGCGACGCATAGTGCCTGCATTTTCGGCATCACCGCCACCCAGACTGATGGGCTTGGCCAGCGATTCAGGAGGCTGTAGCCCCAGTAATTGGTACAGGTTGACCAAGTTGCGGCGATACAGCTGATCAAAGCTTTGTACACTTTGCGCACTGTTGTACTCACCAAACCACCAGAACCAGTCCGAGCCCTCACACACCGCCAGTTGTTGTTGGCACTTACGCTGCTGCGCTACAGACAGCGCATGCACATGCTGGTCATAGGTTTGTTTGGCTTCACACAGCAAATCCCAGGCACGGTTTTTGGCCGGTTCGCCTATCCAGGTGCTGAAGGTACCATAGACCCAGCTGCCGGCACAAATGTCTTTCAATAGCGGTGGCTGGGCCAGTGTGCCGCTCTGTACTTTATCGACAATTTGACTGAAGGTCGTCATTTGTATGGCGGGGTGCTGGCTGAGGGCCTGGTACAACTCCTGCAAAAAGTAGTACCCATTGTATGGATAATATTCCCAGGCATTTTCACCATCCAGAATCACACTCACCACGGGTGAGTGCGGTCCACTGTGTTGCTGAATGTGTTCTAACGCGGTGACAAAGTCTTTAACAGCTTCGGAGGCATATTGTTTGGAGTATTCAAAACCGATTTTGTCGGACAGCAAATCATCGCGAAAAAAACAGAGAATATCCTGCTTGCCATTGGTAACACGGTAAGGCTGGTACAGGTATTCGCTGGCCTCGCCGGGGAGCGTTCCGAGTTTGCGCAAGCTGTTTGCCAGCACACCCTGCCCGGT
>CAYYBN010000038.1:9287-11743 GCA_964470225.1 uncultured Methylotenera sp.
CCGGTGGCGGCCCATTGCACACCCTGCTCAGCCAACACCGACAATGCAGCATGGGAAACACCACCTTCTGCTGGCCACATACCTGTCGCAGCTTGGCCAAACACAGTCTGATGATAGGCTTGTGCGGCCTGCACATGGGCCACGGCCCGCGTAGCCCCATCCGGGTAATGGCTGGCTTTGGGCAAGGGGGCTTCCGGCATGGCATCACGGGTGGCTTTAAGGTCGATAAGCAAAGGCAAAATCGGGTGATGGTAAGGCGTGGTCGACAACTCAATCTGGCCACTGGCCAGCAAACGCTGATAACGCGGCAGCAAACCGGTCAGCGTGTCGGCAATGACTGACACCAGCGCTTGACGGTCTTCCCAGGTGAAAAATACGCCTTTTTGCATGAGTTGCTGCACCACCGGCTCGTTGCGACGCAGGCTTTCACCAGTCCAAGCCAGATGGTACCAGACCAGCAAATCAGCTTTATACTGATCAGACAGGTAATGAAACTGGTGGTCTTGCATGACCGGTTCCACCAACTGATAGAGCTGCAACAGGCGCTGATAATGCGGGAATGGACTCAGCATTTTTTCATGATGCGACTTGAAGCAGCTGTCAATAATGAGCAGACATTCGCTGTCTGTCAGGTCTTTCAGCGAGGCTTTGGCCAACATTCTTAATAATGGGTCACGCCATTGGCCAGTACGCGCCTGATCGGCATAATCCTCGAGTTGCTCAACCAAAATAGGGACAAAATTGAAGGTGACCCTGGCCGCCGAGTTGTGCTCCAGGTGATAGACCATGTCGCTGTAATCTTTCAGCGCATGCAGATAGGTCCAGGGCAACACATATTCACCGCTGACCAGGTCGCGATAATCTGGCTGGTGCATATGCCAGTACAGGTTGAGTAACAACGGTTTGTCAGGCATACAACTTACCTCAATCAGACTTGTTCGGGTGCCTGACCGCGCACACGGCAGGCGGCATTATTTAACGCGGTACAAATCTTGTCCAAGCATGTCTGGCGTGACCAAGACAATACCCTTCTCAGACACATGAAAACGTTTACGATCCTGTGCCAGATCAACGCCAATTTGCATGCCCGCGGGAATGCGGCAACCACGGTCAATGACCACGTTTTTGAGCGTGACATGCGGCTCGATCAGCACCCGCGGCAAGACAACGGCACCTTGCAACTGGCAATAGTCGGCCACATTCACATCAGAAAACAGTACAGAATTGGAGACATCCGAACCGCTGATCAGACAACCGCCGGACACCAGTGAATCCGTCGCTTTACCCGTGCGCCCCTCGTCATTAAATACAAATTTGGCAGGCGGCAACTGTTCCTGAAAGGTCCAAATCGGCCACACACGGTCATAGAGATTGAGTTCGGGGATGACTTTGGTCAATTCCATATTGGCTTCCCAGTAGGCATCAATCGTCCCTACATCGCGCCAGTAATAGTAGCCGTTGTCCGCACCAACGCAGCTGTCAGTAAAGCGGTGTGCCTGCACCCGGTATTTTTTAATAATGTAAGGGATAATGTCCTGACCAAAGTCGTGACTGGACTTGCGGTCGTAAGCATCCCGTATCAGTTGTTCATACAAGAATTTGGCGTTAAAAACATAAATGCCCATACTGGCAAACGCCTTGCTGCTGTCGTTCGGTATCGGATTGGGCTGGGCAGGCTTTTCTTCAAAGCCGATAACCCGGTCTGTACTGTCTACTTCAATCACACCAAAGCCCTTGGCGTCTTCCAGCGGCACATTGATACAAGCAATGGTCATGTCAGCATTGCTGCGCGCATGTGTCGCCAGCATTTTGCCGTAGTCCATCTTGTAGATATGGTCACCGGCCAGCACCAAAATATATTCACCGCCATTTTCGCGCAACAGGTCGATGTTTTGATATACGGCATCTGCCGTACCTTTGTACCATTCCTCACCCAGACGTTGTTGCGCCGGAATAATATTCACGTACTCGTTAAATTCACCACGAAGAAAGCCCCAACCACGCTGTATGTGCTGAATCAAACTTTGGGCTTTGTATTGCGTGGCCACATTGATGCGACGGATACCGGAGTTAATGCAATTGGAGAGGGGAAAGTCAATAATGCGGAATTTGCCACCAAACTGTACCGCAGGTTTGGCGCGCCAGTCTGTCAGATTTTTGAGCCGACTACCGCGACCCCCGGCCAGAATAATGGCGACTGTGTTTTTGGTTAAGGTACTGATGAAGCGTTCTGAGTGTCTCTCCTGTCTTCGGTTTAGTTTCCTGCGTTCGACAAATTCCGGTTCATTCTGCATGGTACATTTTTCCTGTAAAAAGTCTGCAGACGCGGCTCAATTATCGCAAGTTGTGACCATTGAATGCGAAGCATCTGTTTCATGGCAGACGGTTATAGTCTGCATCATATTGCACTGATTGACAACGAAATTTGCAGCATTATTCCGATGCCAGCATTTTTT
>CAYYBN010000039.1:0-10911 GCA_964470225.1 uncultured Methylotenera sp.
ACATTGCTCAGCACCTTCCAGCGCTGCCAGCTTGTCTTGAAACATGCTGACGGTGGGATTGGTAAAGCGCGAATAGATATTGCCAGGCTCGGTGCCGCCAAAACGAGCAGCGGCCTGCGCGGCATTTTTAAAGCGAAAACTGGAGTTTAAAAACAGCGCTTCCGAGTTTTCGCCAAATTCGGTGGTTAAAGTCCCAGCACGCACGGCCAGTGTTTCCAAGTGATAGTGTTCGTTCATCGTGTACTCGTTGTCTCTCTACATCAATGTTGTCAGCCCAAGGCATTCAAGCGACGACAGGCATTAAAAAACCCGTTTCAGCATAACGCTAAAACGGGTTTTTGGGCTCTCGCTTTAGCAGTATTTATTATGCGCCCGCAAGCTGAGTCTGGCTTTGTTTAAGGTTGGCCACTCAAATCAGCGCAAATTGATTAGACGCTTTTTGGTTTTACCTGTCAAGCCTTATTCTACACCCACCAAGTCGGTGGACAGCAGGTTCAAATCGAGCTGGGTAGTGGAATTGGGCGGTAACTGTTTTTTGTTGGCATCGCTGCGGGCGGATTCGATACGGTTTAGATAAGCAGCATCGATGTCACCGGTCACATATTTGCCATCAAAACAACTGCAATCAAACTCTATCATGTGCGGATTGGAGGCTGTAATGCTGGCTTTGAGGGCATCCAGGTCCTGATAAATCAGCGCATCGGCACCAATCTCAGCACAGATTTCTTCGTCGGTGCGGTTAGGCGCCAACAGTTCACTGCGACTGGGCATGTCAATACCATACACATTGGGGAAACGCACCGGCGGCGCTGCCGAAGCAAAATATACTTTGTTGGCACCAGCATCGCGTGCCATTTGTACAATCTGCTGCGAGGTGGTGCCTCGCACGATAGAGTCATCCACCAGTAATACGTTCTTGCCTTTGAACTCAATACCTATTGGATTCAGTTTCTGACGTACCGATTTTTTCCGCAATGCCTGACCAGGCATGATAAACGTGCGGCCAATATAACGGTTTTTGATAAAGCCTTCACGGTAATCCAGGCCCAGGCTAATGCCCAGTTGCAAGGCGCTGGGGCGGCTGGTATCAGGAATTGGAATCACCACATCAATCTGCTTATCCGCCCACTCCTGCTTGATTTTCTCGGCCAGCAACTTGCCCATGTCCAGACGCGTCTGGTAAACCGACACGCCATCAATCACCGAATCAGGACGGGCCAGATATACATATTCAAAAATACAGGAGGTCAGTTGTGGCTTGTCGGCACATTGACGGCTAAACAGGTTACCATCCATATCGATAAACACGGCTTCGCCAGGCTCAACATCGCGAAACAGCTTAAAACCCAGCACATCCAGTGCCACACTTTCTGATGCGACAATATACTCGATGCCCTTGTCGGTCTCCTGCTTGCCGATGACGAGTGGACGAATCCCGAATGGGTCGCGAAAGGCCAGCAAACCAAAGTTGGCAATCATTGCCACCACCGCGTATGCACCCTTGCAGCGTCTGTGTACACCGGCCACCGCATCAAATACCATATCGTTGTTTAATAAAGCATTTTTTGAGGTATGCTCAATTTCATGCGCCAACACATTTAGCAAAACTTCGGAGTCGGAATGGGTGTTGATATGACGCAAATCCTGTCTGAACATTTCCGACTTCAATTGCTCAGAATTGGTCAAGTTACCGTTATGACCCAGCACGATACCAAACGGTGAGTTGACATAAAACGGTTGCGCTTCCGCGGCACTGGAAGAACCGGCCGTGGGATAGCGCACATGGGCAATACCCACATTACCTACCAGGTTACGCATATGGCGGGTATGAAACACATCTTTCACCAGCCCGTTGTTCTTGTGCATGTGAAAAGTATTGCCATCGCAAGTGACGATGCCTGCCGCATCCTGACCACGGTGTTGCAATACCAGCAGTCCGTCGTACAGCAACTGGTTGACCGGGTTTTTACCTACGATTCCGATAATTCCACACATAGTGATGTCCTATATACTGTTCAGTTGAAGCGAAAACTAAATGTCATACTCAAGCACAGCCGTCTGGTTGAGATGTACATGACGGCGAATACTGTCCGGCATCCATGGTAACAAGCGCTGCACCAGCGCTTCGATTGGTGCGCTCAACATGGCGGTGGTCCAGCGCGGGTCTTTGGGCAGGTCTGTCATCGCCGCTAGCATGACCAGCAAGGCCACCAGCATCAGGCCACGCAAGGCCCCGGCCAACCCACCAATTAAACGGTTAAAACCGCCCAGTCCGGCAGCCTTGACTAATTGTGTCAACAACACGGAAAGCAGACTACAACACAGTAAAACCACCAAAAACAGTACGAAAAATGCAATCGCTACCTTGAGCGCTTCCCCGGGAATGCCCACAGGCAAAAATTTCAACACGCTCACATAGTGGGTTTTGGCCACATAAATGGCTAACAACCAACCGGCAAAAGAACACACTTCTTTAACGGCACCACGCATCAGCCCGGTCAGGATGGTAATTCCAACAATTGTCAATACAATGTAATCAAACAGGGTCATGGTCTACTCAGGACTTGTGCGCCACCATACCGTTAAAACCGGCAGCTTGCGCTTTTTTTAGCAAAGCCTGTGCTTCATTACGCGAGGCAAACAGCGATGAACGCAGGCGAAACTTTTGCGCATTGTTTTCCAAGGCCTCACTGCTGGCAGCGATTCCCGCGTGCTTGAGTCTTTGTTGAAGACTGGCACTATTCTTTTTATCTGAAAATACGCCAAATTGTACATAAAACGCATGAGGCTTTGTAACTGCAGGCGTTTCAGCATGTTGTTCCACGGGTTTGGACACAGCTGTTTTGGATTCAAGGTTCTTTTGCGCAGTGCTGGTTGATTCATGCGTATTAGCTGCTCTCTGCGCTAGTTGAGAGGCAGACTTTTTATCAAGTGTGGGTTCAGTCTGGGCTTTAGCTGAACCACCAGCATTCACGTCAGGCTTGTCATGGGTTACTGGTGGGGTAACAGTAACCGTTGTGTCAGTAGACCCATCACTTGCGTGCTGATGGTTTGCACTCGCAGAAGGCTCCGCAATAATGGCTGTTTCGGAAGAGGCTGGCTCTGTGCCTTCGGAAGGCGCTGGAAGCTGGCTGGGGACGTCAGAGGTAGTAATTACGGTTTCGGGGAGTTCCAGCAAAGGTGCTGGTGATTGTGCTTGCGGGATGACGGTGATTTGTACCTGTTGTTGCGCCATCTCAGCCACACGGTCTTTTAGCACGAACGGCATGAGGATCAACATCAGCACTACCAGCGTGACAGCACCAACCAACCGTCTGCGGGCCGCTTTTTTAAGCAACAATTCTTTGTCAGTCAACGTGTCTCTCGCCATGGTAGAAAACGTGCCGGGTTCCGATACAGGCTGGCTGACAATACAACAACCCGCCCATTCACTGCTTTTCAGCCTTCACCACTGAAACAACCTCAGCGCGAGGCAAATGCAAAATGGCAGCAACGGTAAAAAAAGAACCAAACACAATTATTTTATCATTGTTTGCGACTTTTTTTAGCGTATCCAGCAAGGCATGCTGTAATCCGTCATGCACGCTAACCTGTGCGTTGACCTGCGCCAATGCTTGTTGCAGATACACCACACTGGCTGCCCGCGGATGGTCTATGGCGGCGATTGCCCAGTGATCCATCACGGGTTGCAACACCTCAACCACGCTTGGCACATCTTTATCTGCCAGCATGGAGAAAACGGCATACAAGCGACAACCACTGGTTTTAAGTGTTTGTAGATTATTGAGTAAGGCACGGGCCGCATGCGGATTATGCGCGACATCAAGTATGACATCCGGATGCCGTTGCCAGTATTGAAAACGGCCTTTGACTTCGGTTTGGCCTATGGCCTGACATGCTGTTTCCATGCTGACCGGCAAGCGGCTGGCCAAAGCGCGAACGGCGTACAGCACATTGGCAGCATTGTTCCACTGGTAGTCACCCAACAGGCGCAGTTGTTGCAACTGAACTTCGCCATGCATATCGCGGTAAGTTGCCAGGCCATCGGTCAAGGTTACCTGATAATCCTGTCCATACCTGATGAGCGGAACACCCAGTTGTTGTGCGTGGCGGCACAAGCTGTCGGGTGGGGCAAGATCGCCACAAATGGCGATTTGCCCTACCCGGTAGATGCCAGCTTTTTCATAACCGATCGCCTCGCGGGTGTCTCCAAGAAATTCCATATGGTCGAGGTCGACATTGGTGACGATGGCACAGTCGGCATCAACCAGGTTGACCGCATCCAGCCGACCACCCAGCCCGACCTCCAGCACCACCACATCCAGCGCCTGTTGTTCAAATACCCACAGTGCCGCCAGCGTGCCCATTTCAAAATAGGTCAGCGCCACCTCGCCACGGGCCTGCTCAACAGCAGCAAATGCCTGACAGAGCAAATCATCATCCGCTGACAAGCCTTGCAGGCGCACGCGTTCGTTGTAATGCAGCAAATGGGGCGAGGTGTAGCAACCGACACGGTAACCACCAGCGATGTAGCAGTTTTCCAGCATGGCCGAGGTGGAGCCTTTGCCATTGGTGCCACCGACAGTAATCACGGTGTAAGTAAAGTGAAGGTCCAAGTTGGCCGCCACCTTGCGCACCCGTGACAAGCCCATTTCGATGGACTTTGGGTGTAAGGATTCAATGTAATGTAACCACGCCTCCAACGTTTGTGGCGTGGTAGCAACGTCAGCGTGCATTAGGCCGCTTTAGGTAAATTGAGTAAACTCGCGATTAACTGACACAACTTGGCACGCATCTCGCGACGGTCAACAATCATGTCTATGGCCCCGTGAGTCAATAAAAACTCGGCGCGCTGAAAACCTTCTGGCAAGGTTTCACGCACGGTTTGCTCAATGACGCGTGGACCGGCAAAGCCAATGAGCGCATTGGGTTCAGCCAGAATGATATCGCCCAGCATGGCAAAACTGGCAGAAACCCCACCCATGGTCGGGTCAGTCAATACAGAAATAAATGGCAAGCCAGCTTCAGAGAGCTTGGTCAATGCAGCACTGGTTTTGGCCATCTGCATCAGTGAAAGCAAGCCCTCTTGCATACGTGCACCGCCACTGGCAGAAATACAAACAAATGCGCAGTGGTGTTCAATCGCCTGCTGAACACCACGCACAAAGCGCTCCCCGACCACCGAGCCCATGGAGCCGCCCATGAACTTGAATTCGAATACTGCGACAACCACCGGCACAGACTCGATGGTGCCACGCATAACCAACAAAGCATCTTTTTCCTTCACTTCACGCTGGGTCGCTTTCATACGCTCGGCGTAACTTTTGCTGTCCTTGAATTTAAGTGGGTCGACTGGCGTGACTTCGGCACCAATCTCAATGCGTGGCGCCTCATCCAACAGTAAATTCAGGCGATTGCGGGCAGACAAACGATGGTGATGACCACATTGCGGACATACTTCCAGATTAGTATCGAGGTCCGTACGATAGAGCACTGTCTGGCAGGCATCACACTTGTTCCACAGACCTTCTGGCACATTGCGCTTTTGTGCTGAGCCCACGACACGTTTGATTTTCTGCGGAATATTATTTAACCAGCTCATGAGAACTCCTTAGCAAGAATGGAATGGCAGCAGGTTTATGCTGCGTCTATGGCCTCGCGCAAACTGCGGGTCAGCGTCTGTACGTTTGAAATCAGGTTATCTGCGTTGGACGCTTCAATGGTTTGCACCATCCGGCTACCGACCACCACAGCATCGGCAATTTCCGCCACTTGCCGCGCAGTATCGGCATCTTTGACGCCAAAGCCTACGCCTATTGGGAGCTTAGTATTCTGGCGAATAGCAGCCACACGTTTTTTCACTTCATGGATATCCAGATTGGCGGCACCGGTTACCCCTTTGAGCGAAACATAATACAGAAAGCCTGTGGCTTGCTTCACAATCAGGTCGGTACGTGCAGGTTCGGTGGTGGGAGACAGCAGAAAAATACTATCCATGCCCGCCTCGGCCAATTGCTCATTAAAACGGGCACATTCCTCGGGCGGGTAGTCCACAGTCAGCACCCCATCTACACCGGCCGCCTGCGCCAGAGCAACAAAATGGCTGCTGCCCATGGCTTCAATCGGGTTGGCATAGCCCATCAAAATAATCGGCGTGACGCTGTCTTTGGCCCGAAACGCTTGCACCATCGCCAATACCTTGCGCAGACCCATTTTATGGACCAAGGCCCGCTCACTGGCACGTTGTATGACCGGACCATCAGCCATGGGGTCAGAAAAAGGGACGCCCAGCTCTATCATGTCGGCACCAGCGGCGACCAATGCATGTAGTAAGGGCACGGTATGGTCTGGATGCGGATCACCGGCGGTAATGTAGGGAATGAGCGCTTTTTTACCTTGCGCTTTCAGTGTTGCAAATACGGTTTGGATACGTGACATATCAGTTTTTTTTATATTGGATTACAGCGTAATGTTGGCCAGTTTGGCGACGGTGTTGATATCTTTATCACCACGACCCGACAAGTTCACCAGAATGACCTGATCGGGAGACAAGGTTTTGGCCAGCTTTTCGGCATAAGCCAAGGCATGACTGGATTCTAGCGCCGGAATAATGCCTTCGGTACGACACAGGTTATGGAATGCGGCCATGGCTTCATCATCGGTTATGCCCACATACTCGGCACGCTGGATGTCTTTCAGCCAGGCATGTTCAGGGCCTACACCAGGATAGTCCAAACCGGCAGACACTGAATGGGTCTCGATGATGTTGCCATCTTCATCTTGCATCAAATAGGTGCGGTTGCCGTGCAACACGCCTATCGGGCTGTTGGCTGTCAGTGGCGCGGCATGCAGGCCGGTTTCAATGCCATGTCCGGCCGCCTCCACACCAATCAAACGCACACCTGGCACGTCAATATACGGGTAGAAAATGCCCATGGCATTGGACCCGCCACCAACACAGGCCACTACGGCATCTGGCTGACGTCCCAGCATTTCCTGCATCTGCTGCTTGGCTTCTACGCCAATCACAGCCTGAAAGTCACGTACCATCATCGGATATGGGTGGGGCCCGGCGACGGTACCAATAATATAAAACGTATCTGAAATATTGGTCACCCAATCACGCATGGCTTCATTTAAGGCGTCCTTCAGGGTTTTGGAACCACTCTCGACCGGCACCACGGTGGCGCCCAGCAACTTCATACGAAAGACATTGGGCGCCTGACGCTTGACATCTTCTGCCCCCATGTAGACCACACACTCCAGACCCAGACGGGCGGCAATGGTCGCCGTCGCTACACCATGCTGACCGGCGCCGGTTTCAGCAATCACGCGTGGTTTACCCATGCGCTTGGCCAGCAATGCCTGACCAATGGTATTGTTGACCTTGTGTGCACCAGTATGGTTAAGGTCTTCACGCTTGAGATAAATTTGTGCGCCACCAACTTTGTTGGACAGGCGTTTGGCATGGTAAATCGGGCTGGGGCGACCGACAAAGTGCTTGAGGTCATAGGCAAATTCCTCCAGAAACTCGGGGTCATGGCGGTATTTTTCATACATGACGCGCAACTCTTCCAGCGCTTCGACCAGGGTTTCTGCGACAAATATTCCGCCAAACGGGCCAAAGTGACCACGTGCATCCGGCATGTCATACACTTGCATGTTACTCTCCAATTTTAAAAGCAGGACTGCATACGATCAGCCCTGCCAATACGTTCCACCCCTGTGCCCTACCCGTGCGCTGGCTAATTATTCGCGCGCAGCATCTGCATTGGTCACTTGCTGCATGAATGCAGTCATTTTTTCTATCGACTTGATGCCTTTGGCTGACTCCACGCCCCCACTCACATCGACAGCATAGGGCCCAACCTGTGAAACCGCTTTGGCTACATTTTCCGGAGTCAGACCGCCGGCCAGAATCACTGGTTTATGCAAATGATCTGGTATTAACTGCCAGTCAAACAGTTGCCCGGTGCCACCCACCGCCTGCTCGGAATAGGTGTCAAGCAATAGCGCGGTTGCCGAGGCAAACAACGCTTCGCATTGTACCAAATTTACCCCGGCTTTGACGCGCACCGCCTTGTAATACGGTAGATTAAATTGTGCACAAAAGGTGGCATCCTCATCGCCATGAAACTGCAAGGTATCAACGCCGCTGATGGCAATGGTCTGCCTGACCGTTTCGGCAGTGGCATTGACAAACAACCCCACCTTGCTCACAAACGGCGGCAGAGACTGAATGATGGCTTGTGCCTGATGGGCGGTGACCGCACGCGGACTGGGGGCATAAAACACAAAACCGAGTGCATCGCAGCCAAGATGTATGGCAGTCTCGGCATCTTGTAAACGGGTAATACCGCAAATTTTAACGCGGGTACGCATGAGGTCTTTCTATCGTGGTTTCGCGGGTTGTTGGGGTTGTTGGTGTCATCCACTCGGCCAGGGTCGCAGGCAACTGCCAGTGACTGGCATACTCGACACCAGCAAAATATAAGCCGTCCGCCATAAAAGTCGGTGGCGAAAGCCGACGATCAGCCTGTTGCAACAAATGCGTAACTTCAGAAACCGCTAACCTACCCTGCCCGACATAAATCAACATACCGACCATATTGCGAATTTGATGTTGCAAAAAGGCATTGGCTTGAAAACGAAAGCGAAATAAGGGGCCCTCTTGGCTCACCTCTGCCCGTATCAGGGTGCGTACCGGCGAACTGGCTTGGCATTCGCTGGCCCTAAAAGCGCTAAAGTCATGTTCACCCAGCAACAGGTGGGCTGCGGCCTGCATTGTAGCAAGTTGCAGGGGGCGGTGGTACCAGCCAAGTTGGCCATGAGCAATGGCGGGGGCCACCGGCTGGTTCAGCAACCGGTATTCATAACCACGTGATAGCGCACTGAAGCGTGCGTGAAAACCGCTTGTCACTGACTGCGCCCACAACACGCGCACCCAAGGCGACAAATGGGCATTGACACCACGTACCCATGCCGACATCGGCCGTAACATTGTTGTTTCAAAGTGCGCCACCTGCATACATGCGTGTACGCCAGTATCCGTTCGGCCGGCGGCATGCAAATGTATTGAGTGACCAGCAATCACCTGTATAGCTGATTCGAGCTGATCTTGTACCGTCTGCCCCCCCGGCTGACTTTGCCACCCTTTAAAATGGCGGCCGTGGTATTCGATACCAATGGCAATCGTTTGCGTCATGGCCAAATCACACCTAGCAAAGCGCCTGACAGCAACGCCATCAGAAGTATTTTTTCCTGTGCACACAAAGTGGTCAGTTGCACGCTGATGTGGTTGGTATGCACGTCTGCCAGCAGTTGCTCAGGTGCATCGAACAGTTGCTGCCAGTGCCTGGCTCGCCATTTCAGTGGTGGTTGCTGTACTTGTAACACCAAATACAAACGTACCACCATGGGCTGCAACCAGCGAGCAGGTAAGCGTAGTGCCGCCAAGCCCTGATACAAGCCACTAACCAGTTGTGTGGCAGAATAAAATTGAAGAATCACACTGACCAGCGCCAGCATGGCTAGCAACTGTAACAGTTGAAAGGCAGCATGCCAGATGCCTTCATAGGTCACATTCCAACCGGGGATGTATTCACCCGGCGTAAACCAGACAGATAGCAGCGCTATAGACAGCCCTATCCATTTCAGGCGCGCCGTCAGCCGTACCCAGGTATCTCGGGCCGGGTAGCCGCAGCTGATGATACACAGACAAGCGAACAAAGCAGCGTAGAAAGGCGGCAGGCGTGAAAACCATATCGCCTGAACAGGCAGCAACATTACCGGGATAAGCACATGCATATCTCAATTATTTTACAAGAAAACAGGCCGATAAACCGGCCTGTGTCCACTTGTGCTTGGTAAAACAAAGTACTTACCGATGCATGCAGTGAGGGTTACTTTAGGGGATAAGCGCGCGTAAGGCATCAGCGCGCTGACGTTGGGCGATACTACCCTCACGTTGCACTTCACCAATCAACTCCTTAGCGCCCACCACATCATCCATGTCGATGTAGGCTTTTATCAAATCCAGTTTGGCATCCACCTCATCGCTAACGGTATCCGAGGCTGGAAGTTCTTGCATGGAAAAGCCAGTAGCGACCGTATCATTGCCAAGGTCGAAATTCAGGTCGGGAATTTGCTCAAAGACAGCATCACCCTGAGCCAGTGGCGCAGCAGGCGTATTATTTAATGGCGACTCGGCAGCCAGCGGCGCAGTCGACGCAGTCTCAAAATCCAGTGAAGGCAAGTCTATGGATTTGGGCGTCAGCACGCCTGCCTCAACGGGCTCTGATACCACACTAGTTTCCAATTCAGCACCTGCAACTTCGGCACTGCTCGCCTCAACAGCTGTTACCTGCTGCTCAGGTGTAAAACGAAGCGCAGTAACGTCCGCCTTTGCTTGCGTTTCTGTTTGTGCTGTCAATGCATGGGCCTCAGAAGAGACCTCAGCGGACTCACTGGCTTTCACTTCTCGGTACAACGGGTTTTTTGGGTCTAGCTGGGTTCCCCACTGGGCCACCCGCTGCCATGCCGGGTCTTGCGGCCCCCATTGCTGATAGACATCGCTGGCAAGGGATTCAAAAGCCGCAATATTTTCTGTTTGCTGATAAATTTCCAGCAATTTCAGCTTGAGCACTTGTCGCTGACCATCCTTGACGATGGCATCTTTCAAAATTTCCTCGGCTTGGGCATGGCGTCCATAAGCCATATAAACTTCAGCTTCAGCAATCGGATCAACGTCATGCGCATCCAATACACCACCGACTGGAGTCTGCGAAAAGTCGGTCAAGAACGAAGTGTCGCTGACGGTCGCTGACTGTGTTTGTCCAAACTCGGTTGGTGCATTTAGTGAATTCGAAGGGGTGGTAACAATCGCCTCTTCAAAATCGCGAATTTGCTGTT
>CAYYBN010000039.1:10962-11653 GCA_964470225.1 uncultured Methylotenera sp.
AGCCCAATACGCTCAAGCCACCCAGCGCCCAAGGCAGTAACGGACTGCTATGTTGCAGACGCTCGCGCAGCTTGCTAATAAAAGAAGCGTCAGCTTGCATAGTGGTGAGTTCTGAAGATGCAGCACTTTCGGGTGGGTGTTCGGTCGCACTTTCAGCCGGTTTAGCAGCTTCATTAGCAGTATTGGCTTGCGTTTCAGCCTTGGCCTTTTCTGCCGATTTTTCACCACCGTTGGTCTGTAATTGCGCCATGGCATCATTTTTCATGGCCAGCAGTTTTTTCATGTCAGCCACCTGACGCTCCAAAGCAGCCGCGCGCGCGCGTTCCTCCTTCATGGCATTGTCTTTGGCAGTCAGGTCTTCCTGCATGGCATTCAGCTTTTCCTTGGCAGGTTTACCATTGGCTTGGTCACCTGCCTGACGCGATTTTTCATCCCCGGCAGACAGCTTTAGCACATCTTTGGACGGTGTATTGGCAGGCGGTGCTGCAGACTGGGCAGTGGACAGCTTGCCAGCCGATTGTTGCGCCACAGTTTTTTCTTTGCTGGATGCAGACTGTTGAACCACACCCGCCAAGGTATTTTTATAGGTATTCCAGTGGGCAGTTTGCGCTGACACCAGCGCCTTTGCCTGCTGTTGCGACATGGCCGCCAAGGTCTCACGCTCAGGCACTTTTAAGATGGCACCCGCCTT
>CAYYBN010000040.1:0-4224 GCA_964470225.1 uncultured Methylotenera sp.
GTTTGCGATTAATCTGCCTTGCGTTCAACAAATTGCAATGGTGAAACAAGTGGGCGGTATTTCTGGACGAGAACTGGCAGGTTCAGACAAGTTTGCTGAATATGGCATTAAAACCTTTACCGCAGACAAAATCCCTGCGCCGCTGGTGGCAGGCTGTGTGGCTTGGCTGGAATGCAAGGTGATTACTGAGCCGCACAACCAGCAACACTATGATTTGTTTATTGCTGAAGTTTTGGCGGCGCATGCAGATGCCAGGGTGTTTAGCGATGGACGCTGGCATTTTGATGGCCATGATGCGTTGCGCACGATACACCATATTGCGGGCGGTGTGTTTTTTGCTACGGGTGCGCAGGTAGAGCCTTAAAAAAGGTTGAGTGCTGAACCTGTTTTATCGCAAAACGAGCTTCTGTCGCTGTTTGCGTCGATATAGTAGCAAGACCACAATGCCTGCCACGTTGGGCAACCAAATGTACCAGTGTGACCATGGGATACCGTCGATTCTAAAGTTTGAAATCGGCCAGAACATCGGTGTGGGGAAGTATTGCAGGCTATGGAATGGAAAGTCGAGCACGATATGGAATGGCCAAGCCAGCATGGCAAAAGCGATGTCTTTGCGCCAGTAGGCCACAGCGCCAATCACCGCAAAAGCGATGATAAAGCTGTGACCGACGGTATAGGCCGGATAAATCCAGTGTGGCAAGGTGTTCAAAGCAGGTTTGCCGACATGAAAGTCACCTTGCAACACGCGGAGGAAAAGCAACGCGCCAAACGAAATCAGGTCTGGCATGGCACCCATGAGGGCGGCAAACTTGGGGTAGGCGCGTTTGGGCTTTTTGCGAATGCCAAACAGGCCGTAACCCCACAACGCGTGACTAAAGGTGTCCATGCAGTATAGCTCCTTAAACTCAGGCCGCCAGCCCGCGTATCACTTCGGCCAGCGTTTCGGCCTGACTTTGCACCAGTGTGGCGTTCAGGCCTTCTACCATGACGCGGATTTTGGGTTCGGTGCCAGAGGCACGCAGTAATACGCGGCCCTCGCCATTCAATACCGTTTCGGCCTGCTTGACCGCGTCTTGCACGGCTGGTTGATTCAAGTCCAGGTTTTGTTTGGTGGTGACATTAATCAGCACTTGCGGATACAGGCGCAAATCAGCCCCCAATTGTTGCAGGGTTTTGCCACTTTCACGCAGGCTATGCAACACTTGCAAAGCAGCAATAATGGCATCGCCGCTGCTGTGTTTATCCAGCGTCAGGATATGGCCAGAGTTTTCTCCGCCCAGCTTCCAGTTTTTGGCTTGCAACAGTTCCAGCACATAGCGGTCACCCACCTTGGCGCGGGCAAACGGAATCTGATGTTTTTGTAGCGCATGTTCCAGCGCCAGATTGGTCATCAATGTGCCCGCCACACCTCCTTTGAGTTTGCCTTTGGCGTACAAGCCCATGGCAATGATATAGAGCAGTTGGTCGCCATCGAGTAGATTCCCCGCGCCATCCACCATCATCACGCGGTCACCGTCGCCATCAAAGGCAATCCCCAAATCGGCCTGGTGCTCAAGTACAGCTTGTTGCAAGGCTTGCGGATGGGTTGAACCGACGTTTTCGTTGATATTGAGGCCATCCGGTTTATTGCCGATGGCAATCACATCCGCGCCCAGCTCATGAAACACCGGCGGGGCGACATGGTAGGTGGCGCCGTGCGCACAGTCGAGTACGATTTTCAGGCCACGCAAGTCGAGATGATTGGGAAAGGTACTTTTACAGAACTCAACGTAACGGCCAGCCGCGTCATCGACCCGTTTGGCTTTGCCCAGTTGGGCTGAGTCCATCACCTGCATGGGTTTAGCCAGTTCGGCTTCAATGGCAAATTCCAGTTCATCAGGCAATTTGCTGCCTTGTGCTGAAAAAAACTTGATGCCGTTGTCGTAATACGGATTATGCGACGCCGAAATGACAATGCCTGCCTGCGTGCGCAAAGCGCGCGTCAGGTAGGCCACGGCAGGGGTAGGCATGGGCCCGGTCAGTAGCACATCGACACCTGCTGCTGAGAGACCGGCCTCCAGCGAGGCTTCCAGCATATACCCGGAGATACGCGTATCTTTACCAATCAGCACCATGGGCCGTTTGCCAGCAGGCAGGTGCTCATGGTTAGCCAGTACACGACCAGCCGCATAACCCAGTTTCATGACAAACTCCGGGGTAATCACGGACTCGCCGACGCGTCCGCGGATGCCATCGGTGCCGAAATATTGTTTACTCATTGCGCTCGTTCCCTGTTGTATTTTTAATCTGTCTTGCTTAGATAAGCTTTATTTTAACGCAGTCACTACTTTCAGTGCTTCAACTGTGGCTTTCACATCATGCACACGCAACAAATGGGCGCCGTGCATGGCGCTAATCACCGCAGCGGCGACACTGGCATGTAAACGCGCATCGACATCGTTCCCCGTCATTTGCCCAAGCACCGATTTACGCGACAAACCAACCAGCAAGGGACAGCCCAGATCAATCAATTCAGGGAGGGATTGCGCCAGACGGATGTTGTGTGCACGGGTTTTACCAAAGCCAAAACCGGGATCTAGCATGATGCGATTGCGAGCAATCCCAGCGGCCAAACAGGCCTCACGCTGCGTGGTTAAAAATGCTTTCACCTCGACCACCACATCGTCGTAGTGCGGGTTTTCCTGCATGGTTTGTGGTGTGCCTTGCATATGCATGATGCACACCCCGGCATCGCTCTCTGCTGTCACTTGCAATGCACCAGGCTCCTGCAAGCCTCGCACATCGTTGATGATGCTGGCACCAGCTTCTATTGCGGCAAGCATGACTGCTGGTTTGTAGGTATCAATCGATAATGGAATAGGCAGATTGCGCGCTACCAATGCCTCGATGACCGGAATGACACGCCTAAGCTCTTCGTCTAGAGGCACCGGCGTGGCATTGGGACGCGTTGATTCGCCGCCGATATCCAGCACAGCGGCGCCCTCTTCCACCAGTTGCATGGCATGGGCGATGGATTGATCCAGTTGATTGAACTTGCCACCATCCGAAAATGAGTCCGGCGTTACATTGAGAATGCCCATGACCTTGGGCGTACTCAAATCGAGCTGAAAGCGGCCACAGTGAAATTGCATATGCGGGTATCCCAAAAAACAAGGCTGGCAATTGCCAGCCTTGTTATTTTAACGCAAGCGTCATCGAATACGGCAACGCTTGAACAGCAAACTACTCGGCATCTTCACTTTTGGCAGTGGGTTGTGGTGCCGGGGTGACCAGGTTACCGCCGCTACCACCACTGGTAGTGATGGTTGGGCCTTGTTTAGGCTTGGGTGCACGCACTGGAAAACCTGCCATAATGTCATTAATTTGTTCGGCATCGATGGTTTCAAATTCCATCAGGGCCTTGGTCATCGCCTCGACCTTGTCACGATTGTCTTCCAAAAGCTTGCGGGCCAGCGCATATTGCTCGTCTAAAATACGACGAATCTCAGCATCTACCTTTTGCTGGGTGGCTTCGGACACAGTTCTGGACGACATGTTGCCAAAGAATGAATCCTGCTCGTTACCAGCATAGACCATGGTGCCCAATACATCCGACATCCCGTACTTGGTGACCATATCGCGTGCCAGTTTGGTCGCACGCTCAAAGTCGTTCGAGGCACCAGTAGACATCTGATGCATAAAGATTTCTTCGGCAATCCGGCCACCAAACAAGATAGAAATATCTTCCAGCATCTTGTCCTTGTAATTACTGATGCGGTCATGCTCGGGCAATTGCCAAGTCAGGCCTAGTGCCCAACCACGTGGCATGATGGTCACTTTATGAACTGGATCGGCTTTGGGTAACAACTTTGCCACCACGGCATGACCAGACTCGTGATAAGCAGTATTGAGACGCTCTTCCTCACGCATGACCATGGATTTGCGTTCTGGACCCATGTAAATCTTGTCCTTGGCATCTTCAAAGTCTTGCATATCGACCGTGCGCTTGTTACGACGAGCGGCAAACAAGGCGGCTTCATTGACCAGATTGGCCAAATCAGCACCACTGAAGCCGGGTGTACCACGGGCCAAGATGTCGGCCTTGACATCAGCATCAATCGGCACTTTACGCATGTGCACGTTCAAAATTTGTTCGCGGCCTTTAATATCTGGTAAGCCAACCATGACCTGACGGTCAAAACGACCTGGACGTAATAGCGCTTTATCAAGCACATCGGCACGGTT
>CAYYBN010000040.1:4234-11649 GCA_964470225.1 uncultured Methylotenera sp.
TTAGTGGCTGCAATCACAATCACGCCCGAATTAGCTTCAAAACCATCCATCTCAACCAGCATTTGGTTCAGGGTTTGCTCGCGCTCATCATTGCCACCACCAGTGCCAGCGCCGCGATGACGCCCTACCGCATCGATTTCGTCAATGAAAATGATACACGGAGAATTTTTTTTGGCATTTTCAAACATGTCACGCACACGGGCGGCACCCACACCAACAAACATCTCCACGAAATCAGAACCCGAAATACTAAAAAAAGGCACTTTAGCTTCACCGGCAATGGCACGGGCCAGCAGGGTTTTACCGGTTCCAGGTGGACCTACCATTAATACGCCACGTGGAATACGACCTCCCAGCTTTTGGAACTTGCTTGGGTCTTTCAAAAATTCGACCAACTCACTCACTTCTTCCTTGGCTTCATCACACCCGGCGACGTCTGAGAATGTAGTACTATTGTTCGATTCGTCCAACTGACGCGCCTTGCTTTTACCAAACGAGAATGGTCCACCACTTTTGCCACCACCTTGCATCTGGCGCATAAAGAATATCCACACACCTATCAGCAGTATCATGGGGAACCAGGACACAAACAAGCTCATGAATAGCGATTCGTGTTCTTCTGGTTTGGCTTCAACAATGACGTTGTTTTTCAACAGGTCAGATACCATCCATGGGTCTGTAGGCGAGAAGGAATCATAGCTGCGGCCCTCATTGGTCGTGACATGCAAGGTGCGGCCGTCAATCTGCACCTTGGCCACGCGGCCATCGCGAACGTCTTGCATGAACTGGGAGTACACCACGCTGCCACCAGACTTGGCAGTACTGTTGAATTGATTAAATACCGTCATCAACAGCAAGGCGATACCAACCCAGATTGCAATATTTTTCAGTAAATTGTTCAAAAGGAATCCTTCGTCTAACAAAACGGGACTTTAAACGTCCATTGCCTAATAGAATGGTGACAAGGTGCAAAAATTCAAGCCTTTCGACGCATTGTATACACAAATATCGTCGTCTGCGACCCTGACTGTAGGGTTTGCAAATATATTTTATGCTTTGCGTGACAGGCCTAATAAATATACCTCGCTGCTACGGTCGCGCGACGCTTTTGGTTTACGCGTCACCACTTTGTCAAACTGCATGCGCATTTGTTTAACCAGCGGCTCAAAGCCGCTACCAATAAATACTTTGACTAGGAAATGCCCGCCCGGTTTCAACCAATCTGCACAAAAATCGAGGGCAAGCTCCGTAAGGTGGGCAGCACCTGCCTGATCTACATCTTTGAGCCCACTCATATTGGGCGCCATGTCTGCAATCACCAGATCAACCAGCTTACCATCAAGTGCGGTCTCCAATTGCTTTAACACAGAGGTTTCACGAAAATCACCACAGATAAATTCCACACCCGGAATTGGATGCATGTCTAGGATATCCAGTGCAATCACCCGGCCTTGGCCTTTGAGCTTGTGCACGGCCACCTGCGACCAGCTACCTGGTGTCGAGCCCAAGTCCACCACCGTCATGCCAGGCTTGAGCAGTTTGTCCTTGTCATCAATCTCAATCAGTTTGTAGGCTGCACGCGCCCGGTAGCCATCTTTTTGTGCGCGTTTGACGTATTCATCATTCAAGTGCTCCTGCATCCAGGCCTTGCTGGTTTTGGAGGGTTTCATAGAGGGATTTCCTGCTTCATGTTAAAATGCAGCGTTAAATAAAGGAATATTTTGCATGTCATTGACCAGCAAACAAATCGCACATTTACGTGGTCTCGCCCATAACTTACATCCGGTAGTCATGATAGGCAACAATGGTCTGACCGAAGCAGTGCTTAAAGAAATAGACGTGAGCCTGAATGCGCATGAGCTGATTAAGGTACAAGTAGCGGGTGATGACCGTGAGGTGCGTAAAGCTTTGCTGAACGAAATTGCCCAGCAATCCGGTGCGGTCATCGTCCACCATATCGGTAAACAACTGGTGTTTTATCGTGCCAGCGACACCGTTAAAGCCTCGACCAAGATTCAAATACCCGATTAAGTGTTCAGGCTGAACGCCGCCATCTACCACTAAGTGATATTTAACGCCTTATCCTCAGATGCGCCCTTTAATCACCAGCCAAACGCCCAGTACGCATTCAATCAGATAGGCAATACTGGCAATGCCATGCCAGTGACTAAAGCGTTTGGCAA
This sequence comes from uncultured Methylotenera sp., assembly GCA_964470225.1. Classification (GTDB taxonomy): domain Bacteria; phylum Pseudomonadota; class Gammaproteobacteria; order Burkholderiales; family Methylophilaceae; genus Methylophilus. Next base: position 6,418 of record CAYYBN010000040.1, read on the forward strand.
ATACACTTTGCATGACATCGTTCGGTAAGGCGCTGGCTTTGAGTTCAGCCAGCAATGGCTGAATGCCGAACTCACCGATGCATACCAATACCCACATCAATAGCACCAGCCAGAACAAGCTAAACTTGAGTGCTGACAAGCCATGTGACAACAGCGATTGCAACAACCACCAAGCACCACTGACCAGCCCGATATAGCTGACAATGGTGAAGAGTTGTCCGGCGACTTGCCCCGCCAGTTGGCGCTCAGGCAATGTTTTGAACAGTACCCAAGCGGTAATGCCAGTCATCCACAAACCACCAACCCACAAGGTAATCAGCAAGGGGGTGATGACTGTGCTTAATCCATTCTGTCTGGCCATTTCAATACGCCTTTTATGTAGGATTGCGTTGCGTTAGATATAAAGCACTTCAATAATTTCGTACTCTTTGATGCCGCCAGGGGATTGCACCTCGGCCACTTCGCCTTCGGATTTACCAATCAGGCCACGTGCAATCGGCGAGCTAACCGAAATTTTGCCGTTTTTAATATCGGCTTCATCTTCACCAACAATCTGATACATTTTACTATCACCGCTATCCAAGTCTTCAAAGCGCACCGTCGCGCCAAACACCACACGCCCATCGGCATTGAGCATGGTCGGGTCAATAATCTGCAGATTGGACAACTTGGCTTCGAGCTCGGCAATCCGGCCTTCAATAAAACTCTGCCGCTCTTTAGCTGACTCGTATTCCGCATTTTCGGACAAATCACCCTGCGCACGCGCTTCGGCAATGGCCTGAATAATATTGGGCCTGTCGACTGCGCGCAAACGTTGTAATTCTTCTTTGAGCAATTCTGCTCCACGCACAGTCACAGGAATCTGATGTACAGCCATGTTCAAACTACCTTCAAAAATAAGTATAAAAAAATAAACCACACCCGATTGAGCGTGGCCTATTTAATGGCTAAAGTGTAAGTTAAGCTAAACGTTTGTGCAAGTCTTGCACCGAGTAAACTTCCATGTCCTTGCTTTGCGCCATGCCAATGCAGGCTGCGCGTGCACCCGCCAGTGTGGTGTAGTAAGTCACCTTGTTTTGCAAAGCACTGCGGCGAATTTCGTAGGAATCGGTGATGGCTTTTTTATCCTCGGTCACATTGACAATCAAACTAATCTCGTTGTTCTTAATCATGTCAACAATGTGCGGACGGCCCTCGGCAACTTTGTTCACGGGTGTTACTTGTAACCCTTGGGCTTCTAAAGCGCGTGCCGTGCCTTTGGTCGCCAGCAGGCTAAAGCCCAGCTTGGCCAGGTCTTTGGCGATATCAATCACTTTGCCATGGTCTTCATTGCGCACGCTGATAAAGGCCTTGCCACCAGTCGGCATTTTCACCGATGCCCCCAGTTGTGATTTGACAAAGGCCTCGGCAAAGGTGTTGCCTACGCCCATCACTTCGCCGGTAGATTTCATTTCCGGGCCGAGGATGGTGTCTACGCCAGGGAACTTGATAAACGGGAACACAGCTTCTTTGACCGAGTAGTAAGGCGGAATCACTTCTTTGGTGACGCCTTGTGACTGTAAGGTTTGCCCTGCCATGCAACGCGCGGCGATTTTAGCCAGTTGCAAGCCGCAGGCTTTAGAGACAAACGGCACGGTACGCGACGCACGCGGATTGACTTCCAGCACATACACCACATCGCCTGCTTCAGTGTTTTGCACGGCAAACTGCACGTTCATCAAGCCTTTGACACCGAGCGCCTTGGCCATTTGCACGGTTTGGCGACGTAACTCGTCTTGCAAATCGTCGCTTAAACTGTATGGCGGTAAGGAGCAGGCCGAGTCGCCAGAGTGCACGCCGGCTTGTTCGACGTGCTGCATAATGCCGCCGATTAATACCGCTTCGCCATCGCTTAGCGCATCGACATCAACTTCGATGGCATCATTCAGGAAGCGGTCCAACAATACTGGTGATTCGTTCGATACTTTCACCGCTTCGCGCATATAGCGTTCCAACTGGCTTTGCTCATGCACAATTTCCATGGCGCGGCCACCCAACACATAGGAAGGACGCACCACCAGCGGATACCCGATTTCAGTGGCCAGACGAATGGCTTCTTCGGGAGCGCGTGCTGTGCGATTGGGCGGTTGTTTCAGATTCAGACTATGCAGCATCTGCTGGAAGCGCTCGCGGTCTTCAGCACGGTCAATCGCATCTGGCGTGGTGCCGATAATCGGCACACCGGCTTTTTCCAGTTCACGCGCCAGTTTGAGTGGCGTTTGACCACCGTATTGCACAATCACGCCGACCGGTTTTTCAATGTTGACGATTTCTAGTACATCTTCCAGTGTCACTGGCTCAAAATACAAACGGTCTGAGGTGTCGTAGTCGGTCGAGACAGTTTCCGGGTTACAGTTGACCATAATGGTCTCGTAACCGTCTTCGCGCATGGCAAACGCCGCATGCACGCAGCAATAGTCAAACTCGATGCCCTGACCAATGCGGTTGGGACCACCACCCAGTACCATGATTTTTTTCTTGTTGGAAGGGTTGGATTCGCACTCCTCTTCATAGGTCGAGTACATATAGGCCGTATTGGTGGCGAATTCGGCCGCGCAGGTATCCACGCGCTTGTAGACTGGGCGTACTTTTAGCGCCTGACGGAAGGCACGTACAGCGTGTTGATCGGTATTCAACAGCTTGGCCAGACGACGGTCGGCAAAGCCTTTACGTTTCAGGCGGAACAACGCCTCTTTGGTTAAATCGCCCAGCGATTTACCCTGTAATGACTGTTCGAGGTGGATGATTTCTTCAATCTGCACCAAGAACCAGCGGTCGATTTTAGTGATGTCATAGACTTCATGCAGCGACATGCCCAAACGGAAGGCATCGGCCACATACCAGATACGCTCGGGGCCGGGTTCGCCCATTTCCTTGACAATGCGGTCTTTGTCATCGGTCAGGCTATCCAGGCCATCGACACCGACTTCCAGGCCTCGCAAGGCTTTCTGGAATGATTCCTGAAAGCTGCGGCCCATGGCCATCACTTCACCCACCGATTTCATCTGTGTGGTCAGGCGGCTGTCGGCCTGCGGAAACTTTTCAAAGGCAAAACGTGGCACTTTGGTCACTACATAGTCGATGGATGGCTCAAACGAGGCCGGGGTCTGACCACCGGTAATTTCGTTGCGTAACTCATCCAGCGTAAAGCCTACCGCCAACTTCGCCGCCACTTTGGCAATCGGGAAGCCGGTCGCCTTGGAAGCCAGAGCGGAGGAACGCGATACACGCGGGTTCATTTCAATGACAATCATGCGGCCATCTCTAGGGTTGATGGCAAACTGCACGTTAGAACCGCCAGTATCCACCCCGATTTCACGCAACACCGCCAGCGAGGCATTCCGCATGATTTGATACTCTTTATCAGTGAGCGTTTGTGCTGGCGCCACGGTGATACTGTCACCGGTATGCACGCCCATCGGGTCGAGGTTTTCAATTGAACAGATGATGATGCAGTTGTCCGCCTTGTCACGCACCACTTCCATCTCGTATTCTTTCCAACCCAGCAGTGACTCTTCAATCAGCAGCTCGTTGGTGGGTGAGGCATCCAGACCGCGTTCGCAAATGGCGATGAATTCTTCACGGTTGTAGGCAATGCCACCACCGCTGCCGCCCATGGTAAATGACGGACGGATAATCACCGGATAACCAATGTCTACCTGTACAGCCAGCGCTTCTTCCAGACTGTGGGCAATGGCGGAACGCGCAGAACCCAAACCAATTTTGGTCATGGCATCCTTAAACTTGAGGCGGTCTTCGGCTTTGTCGATGGCTTCTTTGGTGGCACCAATCAGCTCTACATTGTATTTTTGCAAGACGCCATGTTTATCCAGATCCAGCGCACAGTTCAGTGCAGTTTGCCCACCCATGGTGGGCAGCAAGGCATCAGGACGCTCTTTGGCAATGATTTTTTCCACCACTTGCCAGGTAATCGGCTCAATGTAGGTGGCATCGGCCATTTCCGGGTCGGTCATGATGGTGGCCGGGTTAGAGTTGACCAGAATCACGCGGAAGCCTTCTTCACGCAGCGCTTTACAGGCTTGCGCGCCCGAATAGTCAAATTCGCAGGCCTGACCAATCACAATCGGACCGGCGCCTATAATCAGGATACTTTTTATGTCTGTACGTTTGCTCATCTTGTCTTTTCACCACTGAGTCGCATGCACACAAAACAAACTGCCTTGTGCGTGCGTGGTTGATTTATGCGTTTTTCTGCTGTGCCATCAAGTCAATAAAGTGGTCAAACAACACACTCATTTCTTGCGGTCCGGGACTGGCTTCCGGGTGGCCTTGGAAACTGAAGGCCGGTTTGTCGGTACGTGCAATGCCTTGCAAACTGCCATCAAATAACGATACATGGGTCACCTTGACATTGGCGGGCAAGGTGGCTGGGTCCGCAGCAAAGCCATGGTTTTGGCTGGTGATATACACGCGTTTGCTGGTCACATCCTGTACCGGATGGTTGGCACCATGATGACCAAACTTCATTTTCATGGTTTTGGCGCCGCTGGCCAGTGCCAGCAACTGGTGACCGAGGCAAATGCCAAAGGTTGGGATTCCGGTATCCACCAAGGTTTTAATCGCCTGAATGGCATAGTCACAAGGCTCCGGGTCACCTGGGCCATTTGACAGGAAAATGCCGTCAGGCTGGTAGGCCAGTGCTTGCTCGGCGGTGGCTTGTGCGGGCAACACCGTCACCTTGCAGCCACGTGACACCAGCATGCGCAGAATATTGCGTTTAACGCCGTAATCAAACGCCACCACATGGAAGCGCTGGGTAGCAGTCTTGCTGAAACCGGTGCCAAGCTGCCATTCGGCTTCGCTAAATTCATAGGGCTGGCTACAAGTCACAACTCTAGCCAAATCCATGCCTGCCAAGCCAGGGAAGCCTTTGGCGAGTGCCAGCGCTTGCGCTTCATCAACCTGCTCGCCAGCCATGATACAGCTGGCCTGAGCGCCTTTTTCACGCAAAATACGGGTCAGTTTACGGGTATCGATATCTGCAATGGCCACCACCTTGTTGGCTTGCAGATAGGCGGACAATGTTTGTTCGCTGCGGAAATTGCTTTCCAGTAGGGGCAGGTCGCGGATAATCAGACCGGCGGCATAGACTTTGCCTGACTCAACATCTTCACTATTAGTGCCGTAGTTCCCAATGTGGGGATAGGTCAGCGTGACGATTTGTTCAGTGTA
>CAYYBN010000041.1:0-11574 GCA_964470225.1 uncultured Methylotenera sp.
GTTGATTATATTATAGTGGCAACGCCTACTGACTACGATGAGGTGAGCAATAAATTTGATACCTCTTCAGTTGAATCCGTTATTCATGATGCTGTAAAAATAAACGATAAAGCATTGATTGTTATAAAATCTACGGTACCAGTCGGATTTACAAGTGAAATTAATTCTAAATTTGATTTTAATAGAGTTATTTTTTCACCTGAATTTTTGAGGGAAGGTAGTGCCTTACAGGATAATCTTTATCCATCGAGAATTGTCGTTGGTGAGAAGTCGTTGCGCGCCAAGAATTTTGCAGATTTGTTACTTGATTCATCTTTTAAAAGCGATGTAAAAATTATTTTAACTAATAGTATTGAGGCTGAATCAATAAAATTGTTCTCAAATACATACTTGGCTATGCGAGTCGCATTTTTTAATGAGCTTGATACTTTTTCTTCTGTGAGAAATCTAGATACTATAGATATTATTAATGGTGTCTGTTCTGATCAAAGAATTGGTAATCACTATAATAATCCAAGTTTCGGTTATGGTGGTTATTGTTTGCCAAAAGATACTAAACAACTTTTGGCCAACTATTCTGATGTTCCTCAAAACTTAATTCAAGCAATTGTTGATTCAAACAGTACTCGCAAAGACTATGTTGCTAAAGATATAATTGATTCTCATCCGGAAGTTGTAGGAATTTACCGCTTAGTAATGAAATCCGGATCTGACAATTTTCGGTCAAGTAGTATTCAAGGAGTCATGAAACGTTTGAAGGCCAAGGGGGTGGAGGTGATCGTTTACGAGCCGGTGCTGCAAGAGCCCGAGTTTTACCGCTCACGCGTTGTGAATGACTTGGCTGCCTTCAAGGCGCAGGCCGATGTGATTGTGGCTAATCGTTCCACGGCCGAACTGGAAGACGTGCTCTACAAGGTCTACACGCGAGATTTATTTGGCAGCGACTCTTGAGCCACTTTCCGCCGTCGCCGCCGCATCTTGTCAGCGTCATTGTTGCGGCTTATAACCAAGAAGCGTTGTTGCCACAGTGTTTGCGCAGTGTGCTGAGCCAGCCGCTGCAGCAGCTGGAGCTGTTGGTGGTGGACGATGGTTCCACAGATGGAACGGCCCATGTGGTGGAGGCGTTTGCCCGTCAAGATGCTCGAGTACAGCTGGTGCAGCAGGCCAACCAGGGGGCCGGTGCGGCACGCAACCTGGGCTTGCGCAGAGCGGCTGGCCGCTATGTGCATTTTCTGGACGCCGATGACTGGCTGGTGCCAGATGCCTATGCGCATTGGCAGGCAGCGGTGGCTCGGCACCCGCAGGCAGAATTGGTGTTTGCCAATTTCCAGGAGGTGGATACCCAATCTGGCCAAGTGCGGCCGGTGAACGCCTACGCCCTGGAGCCAGAAGCGTGTCGCACAGGGGATTTTGATCAGTTGCAAGAATGGTTGCTCAAGGGCCCTGTCATGCCCTGGACGCGGTGGTATGCCAGGGCGTTCATTCAGCGACAGGGCGCAGAGTTTGACGCCATTGGGTTTGCCAATGACCGTGCGTTTCACTTTCGCACGGTGGTGCACGCGCAGCAGGTGGTCATGCTGGGGGCCGCACTGGTCAACCACAGGGTCAACAACCCGAGCTCATTGGCCGGTCGAGCGGGGCCTGAGCGATTGGACGCCACGTTTCAGGCGTTTCAAAACATCACCCAGGCCACCGATCACCTGCCGCTGGCCCAGCAGAAGGTGGTGTTCAGCCAAAACATGGCCGATGTGCTGGGGCTCCTGGCCCGTGCTGCCCCAGCGCAGCAAACATCCATGTCCCAAACTCTCAGCACCCAGGTGGCTGCTGGGTGGATGCCCTTCAGCCCCAGTGCCTTGGTGCAAGAGCCGTGGTATGCCGCCTACCAGGTGGCGCAGGTAATGGCTGTGGTGGCAGAGCAAAACACTGCCTGCGCCACCGTAGTGCCCGTGGTGTTTGCCGTCAATGAGGCCTATTTGCCGTATTTGAACGTGGTGTTGCAGTCCATCAGCGACACCTTGGCTCCGGGTTGGCGGTGCGTCGTGTTTGTGCTGAACCTGGGGTTGACCACCGACAAGGTGCATTGGCTGGAAATGGGGCTTCGCCTCCCCAAAGTGCAGGTGTTTAGCATTCATATGGCTGGCCTGGTGGGCAATCTTCGCCTGCACACTCGCGCGCATTACACGCCAGAGATTTACTTACGGCTGTGGATCCCGGAGCTGTTGTCTGTGTTTCCCAAGGTCATCTACCTGGATGCAGATGTGGTGGTGTGCAAAAGCCTGCACGTGTTGTACGAGTCGGACGTGTCAAACGTGGATCTGGCCGGTGTGCTGGATTTCAACAACGCTGGGCACAAGGCCTACGTAGAAACTGCATTGGGTGTGTCTGCGGCGCAGTATGTCAATTCTGGGGTGCTGCTTTTCAACACTGCCAGGTGTCTGGCCAATGGCTTCAGAACGCGCTGCTTTCAGGTGTTAGAGACCCATGCCAGGCTCAACTGCCCAGACCAAGACATGATCAATATCGCCTGCCAAGGCCAGATCGGTTTGCTCGATCCGGGCTGGAACTATCTGTGGAACTATGGGTTTTCTGTGAAGCGGTCCCCCCCAGACGGGCCCGCGTGGTTTGTGGGTGTGTTTGAAGAGGCGCGCCAGAAAAAATACATCGTGCACTTTTCCAGTGCCATCAAGCCCTGGGACCACATGCAAGAGGAATGTGCAGACATCTTCTGGGCAGTGGCGCGGCGGTGTGACTCCTACTTGGCCATCGCTCGACGTTCGCGCCAGAACAAAGCTGCAGAGCTTCAGCAATTTCAGCAAAGTAAATGAGCCACTTTTCATTTCAGCCAGAGCGTTGAAAGACCATTCGCTGTGATCAGTGACCTCTGCAAGGTTTCCAGCACACACTGCTCACAATTGCTGGTTGAATATTTGTCATTTCAAGGTCTATGCTTTCTCAGAACGACGTGATTTACGCCTACCGAATGCTTCTCGGTCGGGAGCCAGAAAGCGAAGCAGTGATCAAGCGTTATGCAGCAGAGGTGAGCGATCTCTCTCAACTCAGGCGCATTTTCATGGAGTCCGCTGAGTTCAGAGACAAAAGCCAGGCATGGTTGTCCGGCCCACCTTCCAAAGCTGTGTTGCCTGGCAAGCGCATGGATGTTGAGGTGACTTCATCGCCCGATCAAATGCAACAGTTGTTCGAAAGAACGGCTCAGCAGTGGCTTGACCTCGGTAAAACTGAGCCCTATTGGTCTGTGGTGACGAACAACAGCTATCGCATGGAGCAGGTGGCCACGCACATGGACACTTTTTACGCCACGGGTGAATCTGAGGTGAATCAGTTCGCGCTGGCGTTGTCTCGTGCCAATCTCAAGTTGGACGATATGCAGTCATGCCTAGAGTTAGGTTGTGGCGTCGGCCGCGTGACTGCCGCATTGGCCAAACGGTTCAGCCATGTGGTGGGTGTGGACATTTCACAGGCACACCTGTCTTTGGCTCGCCAAAGAGCCATGGATCAAAACTGGCCAGCCATCCAATGGCATCAACTCGGCCAAGTGGATGAGTTACCAAAACTGGGCCGCTTCGATGCGGTGTACTCTCAGCTGGTACTGCAACACAACCCACCCCCAGTCATGCTCAAATTACTGGTGGATCTGCTGTGGATGCTCCACCCAGGCGGTGTGGCGTACATCCAGATACCCACTTACAAAGCGGGTTACAGCTTCAGCGTAAAGCGGTATTTGCACGAGAGTACCCCAGCCAACATGGACATGCACTTTCTTCCGCAATCGGTCGTATTGGACGCAGTGGCAAGGTGTCAATGCGCTGTGCTTGAAATCAGGGAGGACGATGCCATTGGACGTTCAGCCTTGTCTGTGTCCAACACTTTTTTGGTGCGCAAAGCACAATTTTGATCAAGAACGCACACACATGGGCCATTTGTTGGTTGCATTCACCCCATGGATCTTCCGCGGCTGATATTGGCGTTAAGACCAGATTTGAGCGAACGCTTCAGGTTTGATCTGCATGAGCACCATCAAGCGTATTTAGCCTGGTTGATCACCAATGGGGTGAAGGAGTACCAGGCTCTGAAAGAAGAGCCCTCTTTCTTAGACACATTGCTTCGCCCCGGTGATGAGCTGGGTGTTGACGCTCACCCTGGGCTGACCCGTCTGCAAGCGCTTGTGCGGTTCAGTCGGCCCGATGTGCAATCTGCATTCCCATTGCCCAGTCATCTGCGTGCATTTCAGCAGTGGTTTGCTTGCCATGGGGTGGGAGAGCACCACTTATGGCCATTTTTGTCGCCAGCAGAAAAAAACGCGGTGTTGACCATCGCGCAGCATTGTTCAAGTCCGCACCTGTCCCAGTTAAAGGCCTGGGTGTTGGCTGACCAGGCGGAGTGTTCTCAGCTACTACATCCGCAGTCCAAGCCATTTGGTGTGAACCTGATTGGCTACGCGCACGGTCAACTGGGCATTGGCGAAGATCTGCGAATGACGGCAAAGGCCTTGGCCTTGGCAAAAGTTCCATTTGCGGTTGTGAACTTTGCCCCGGGACCTGACGTGGCGCAAAACGACCGCAGCATGACTCGTCACGTCGTGGACGTTGGGCCTTACGCCATCAATGTGTTTTGTATGACGGCTTGGGAAACGGCTCGCTTTTATGCGGAACGAGGAAAGCATCAATTCCAGGGGCGTTACAACATCGGGTATTGGCCTTGGGAGCTCTCTCAATGGCCAGCTGAATGGACAGTGGCTTTTGAACTCGTGGATGAAGTGTGGGTGAGCTCAACCCACATTCGCGATGCATTGCTGTCTGCCAAGCAACCCGCATTCGTTAAACCTGTGCATGTCATGCCATTGGTGGTGGAGGTTGGTTCGGCACTCAACCGCTTGCGCAATCCCGACGTGAAAAGGGCTGTTCGGTTGAAACACAAACTGCCAATGGCCGCAAAGTTGTTTTGTTTTGCGTTTGATCTGAACTCGGCCATTCATCGAAAAAACCCACAGGCAGTGGTCAAAGCTTTTCAGCAGGCTTTTCCCATGGAGCTCTTCTCAAAGAGACAAGTTGGGTTGGTCGTTAAAGTTCAAGTACCCAAGCGAGTCAACAAGGCGTGGGATGCGTTGAAATCGTGGGCCTCAGAAGACCCGCGAATTTGCATCGTTGAGGGCACGCTTTCGCGCACCGAAGTGTTGTCTTTGTACGCCGCGTGTGACTGTTTCGTCAGCCTTCATCGGGCAGAGGGATTTGGTCGAGGATTGGCAGAGGCACTGCAGTTGGGCTTGCAGCTGATTGTGACGGACCACAGTGGCAACATCGATTTTTGTCGACGCCAAGAGTTTAGCCAACAGGTTCACCTGATTCCTTGGCGCTGGATCCAAGTTCTTCCAGGCCAGTATCCATATGCCGAGGGACAACGCTGGGCCAATCCAAGCGTTTCAGCGGCGGCAAAGGCAATGCGGGCCGCTGTGGAGAGAAAAACACCCAGCATCAAGGTACCGAGAGGCGGCTGGCCATGTTTCAGTGCCATAGCTCTTGGGTTGCAGTACAAGCATCGGCTGATGTCAATCCAGGCCCAGTGCTTTCCTTGACAAAAGGGTAGATTTAACTTTTTCGCGATGTCCTGGCTGTTTTTGTTGGGCTGGTCTTTTTAGCTGTTGTCTTCTTGGCTGTTTTGAGCGGCACAGGTGCCATGCCCTTCGTCGCTTTTTTGGCAACTGATTGGCCAGTTTTTGGCGTTGGTGATGCGATTTTGGCGACGGTGGGTTGGGCGACTTTTTTAGTCGATGTGCTCGCGTTAGATGGTTTTTTGACTTGGGTGCTTGGGGCCCTCAGCTGAGCTTCCAGAGCCAGAAGATTTTGTTTGGCGTCGGTGTACTCTGGTTGTAGTGCGAGGGCTCGTTTCAGATGGGTTTTGGCCTCTGTCAATTGACCTTGAATACGCAGTAGGTTGCCTAAATTGTTGTGTGCTTGAGCGAGTGTCGGGTCAATTTTCAAGGCTGCTTGGTACGCAGCAACCGCCTCATCAAATTGGCCCAGTCTTTTGTGTGCAACACCCAGATTGACCAGGGCGAGCACATGGCCAGGATCAATTCGCAAAGCGCGCTTGTGAAAACTGATGGCTTTGGGAAGTTCTCCTTTGTCATGAAACACCAGGCCCAGGTCGTTGAACAGATCTGCACGGTCTGGCGCAAGCATGACGGCCTTTTGAAGCAACGGCAGGGCGAGTTCCGATGCGCCCCGTGCACGCTGTACTGTGGCCAAGCCATGCAGTGTGTCTACGCTGTCTGGGTGCAATTGCAGTGCTGCCACGTAAGTCTTGATCGCTCGTTCCCAATCTTGGCTGCGCGCTGCCAGTTGCGCGGTGAGCAACAGCTGCTGGATTGGGTCATTCTGATTCACCAAGGTCTGCAGCTGTTGAATTCGGGTTTGAAGTTCTTCGCTCGGCAACAGCTGATGGGCCGACTCAAACATGCTGAGCGCTTCGCTGATCTGCCCGAGTTGCTGGTGAGCCAGCCCCATTTGGGCAAGCACTGCAGATTTGAACTGAACCGGTGCTTTGGTTTTTAATTTGACCGCAGTCCCCCATAGACGGTGCAGCAACGGCAAAGCTTGTGAGGACTGGCCACTTCGATTGAATGTCATGGCAAGTCCCATGACGGCAGCGGCATTGTTGGGGGCCTTTTGAATAGCCTGTTGGTACAAATCCAACGCCCCACCCAAATCCATCTGATCGAGTTTCGTGGCAGCTCGTGACAAAAGTTGAGCCAGCGGGTCTTTGGTCGTCATGGTGAAAATTCAGTAATTGGACTGCTTCAACTCAAGCGTCAGCCAAGATTTTTAGCCAAGCTGGAAATGAAACAGTAGAAAAGTCTAATCGCTCCACGATGGATTGTCTGGCTTGTTTGGCCATTCCATGAAAATCCCCAGGCGTGCCAAGCACACCAATGGCAAGTTTGGCCAACGCAGCGGCATCTTTGAATGGGAACAACAAGCCATTGAATTCGTGTTGCACCACTTCTTGAACGGGTGCCGTGTCTGAGGCGATCACGGTGCAGCCACATGCCATGGCTTCCAACATGGACCAAGACAACACAAAGGGGTACGTCAAGTAGACATGTGCTCTGGAGGTTTGCAGCAACTGGACGTACTGTGAATAAGGCAAATGGCCAACGAAGTGGACTCTTGAAGTGTCCCAATCTTCAGTGATGGATTGCTCTATCTGATTGCGCCAAGAACCACCCTCTTGTGGCATCGGGCCGTATCCTTGGCCGTGCTCGTGACCAGCAATCACAACTTGACATTGTGGTCTTTCCTTGAGGATCTGCGGCAACGCCCTCATAAAGGTGTGAAAGCCACGATAAGGTTCGAGGTGACGGCTGACAAAAGTAAGCACCTCATCACCTGCACGAAGGCATCTGCCATCAGGAAGCGAAAAGCTTGCATTTGGATTGGGTTGCAGTCCTTGTGTGTCGATGCCTTCATGCAACACCTGCAACTTGGACTCATAGGCCACAGGAAACCTGCTGTGTTGCCAGTGTGTGGGGCACACCGCCAGGTCACACGACTCCAACGCAAGTAACTGAGTGGCATTGCTGGTGTGCAACCTGAATAAGTCACTCATCTGGCTGGGAAACTCGGGGTCAAATCCAACGTCCGCGCCTCTGAAATGATAAAAATATTCAAAGTAGCCGATGACCTTGGCGCCAGGAAATAGGTGGCGTACAAAAAATGCATCTCCCCAGCCAGGATGAGCCACGATGACATCTGGTTCAAGACCCTGGGCCTTGTGTTCTCTCAACGCATTCAGCGCAGCTTCTGCTCGACGCACTGCGGTCTCAAATCCTTTTGCCCATGGGTGTACAAATGGGTTTGCCGGTTGCACCGTTGGGTAATGCAACAAATCCACATTCGGAACGCGCTCCACTTTTGCGATTTGTGACGCATCTCCCAATCCCCACACATGGTTCTGCGGTACCTGTGCCAAGGCTTGTGCCAGACGTCGAAACTGCCCCGGGAAATTAGGATGCAAAAAAAGTACGTCCAATCCTAGTCTCCAGCAGTCGACCGAGCTGATGTGCTGTGGGTTGTTGTTTGAAGATGCGATCTGGAGCCAGTGTGTCCATGCCATCTTGTGTGGTGGACTTGCGGTTGCCCAGTCGCCACATCACGTTCAATGTTGCTGAATCTAGCCATTCCGGTACTTCGCCTTGCGAGACCACCACGCAAACATCCACCAGTCTTCGGTGTTTAGATCTGGCCGATATCCAGTCGTTTTCCCAAACGGAAATACAAGAATGACCGCATTCATGAAGAGCAACTTCTAATTGGTGTGCCGCTACCAATACGGGCTGAGTGTCAGCATCATGGGAAAATTTGCCCATCATCACAATCACTGCTCTCCATCGTGTGGTGTCAATGAGCCAACTGGGCAAGTTAGTCAGGCCACTATCTGGCATCTGACTCACGTCTTCAATGGATGCATCCTCGATCAGTTGATCGTATCCGGGCCAAGATGACAATGTGTTCAACGATGGATGTGAACGACGTGAGACCCAGCCAATTGCCTTGAGATCTGGACGTTTGTGATTCAGTTGCTCTGGCTCAAGCAGTGGATCTGGGCTAATCAATACATGAACGTCACGCCAATCCATGTTCTGTGTGCTTTGATCTACTAACAAAAGCTTTGCATTTGGCAACTGTTTCGGTAGATGAGATACCCAGCGTTTAAACCCAGGAAATCGCTTATGCATTGTCTGAATATCCGGGCCCGCCCAGAGTGCAATCGTAAGTTGCTCGGTGCACAGCAATCTGTCTGATGACAGCAAACTGTGCCACCACGCCCGCTTCAGCCACAAACCGATTTGACGCTGCAACGTTTGTTCATTTTTGAACAGTCGATCAGAAATCGATTGTTCACGTCCAGTGAGCCGGGTGTGCCCATGTCGATGCAATGCAAACAAGTCATTCCTGCAGATGATGCGCCCACTCAGTCTGTTGGTCATTCGAAGACACAACTCAACATCTTCGAAGCCATAAAAAAACCGTGTGTCGAAGCCCCCAACTTTGAAAAAATCATCTTTTCTACACAACAGAGCTGCGCCAGTTACTGCGGCGACGTCCTGGGGAGCAAATTCAGACTCTTTGGATGAGTTGTAGGGGTTGGCTTCAAATGGTGCATAGGCTTGGGTATGCAGTTGAAATCGAATCCCTAAATGCTGAACTTCCGTCCAATCTATTGGGCTGGTAGGCGTGCATATTTCAGCTACTTTGAGAAGTTTTAATCCCACAGCAACCACGTTCGCCTCAGTCAGCGATCTCATCATTTCGGGCAATGCATCTTGTTGCCACACCAAGTCATTGTTGAGAAATAACAGATGGTTGCATGAGGCAAGTTCAGCCCCAAGGTTACAAGAGGCTGAAAATGAATCATTCTTCTTTAAAGCTTTGAATTTGAGATTGATCCGATTTTTCCAACCACGTAGCAGCTGCAGGCTGTTGTCAGTGCTATGGTGATCAATCACTACCCACTCAACGGGGATGGTCTGGTTGTGTGTTTCCCAACTCTCCAGCAAATCATTCAGAATGCCTGCCCCATTTCTATTCAAGACAACCACACTGACCAACGGTGCTCTGTGCGTCTGTTGGCCAGACTTCTTGGCTGCCAATTGGATGGGGACCTCAGCTTTCTGAACTGTTCGTAGCCCTCGTTCGAGCAGTTGATTGCTGTGCGTGAATCTGACCTCCAGTTGATGAGGTCGACCATCTGACACAAATTTTGGTAACTGGAGCTGGAATCCCACCCACAGGTGATGGGTCAGGTGCAATCGCTGTGAAATGGCTGGCACAGCCCATTGTGGTCTGAAGACCATGAGTGGTTTGCCATCGATAACCAGAAGGAGTTCAGCCGATAAATCGTGCCCACTGCGAATCGCCCAGCCACGAATAAGCCATGCATCAGCATGCTCTAAAAGACCGATGTCGTGCATCAAATGCGGTGAAATTGACGTAAGTTCAAAAAAAAGCCCGCACGAGGCGGGCTTTTGATTAGCAGATGTGGATATTAATCAAGCTTTGAACTTGAAAATGTCCAGCGTCAAGTCTGTAGCTTTGACACCCGCCAGCGTGATACTCAAGTTCGGGCCGAAATTCAAGGTGGGGGTATCGTTGGACATGGTCACACCAGTGAAGTATGGGGCCAAATCCTTCATGGTATTCATACCGCCTGCCAAGAACGAGAGCTTGTCTTGACCGACTTGGAAGTCTGTGATGGTGTACTTTCCAAGCGCAGTCACCCCGAACAGGTCATTACCAGCGCCACCTGTTAACGTGTCATTTCCGCCACCGCCAATCAAGGTGTCATTACCATCGCCACCGATGAGTTTTTGGTTGCCGTTTGTGCCGGCAATCGAGCTGCCTTGAGATGTGCCAACACGAACAGTGCCATTACCTAAGACAACACCATTGTCCACATTGTTGAGGACAAGGGTTTGATCTTGACTGATACCCGTTAGCATGAAAGCCAAAAGATCACTGCTTTTGGCATCACCAGAAAAAACCAAGTCTGCCAGCTTGGTAGCCGTAGAGGTAGAAGTGTCGGTGCCAGCAAACTTTGCATTAGCTTGTGAGCCAGCCGAGGAGACCAGGTTCACAAACTTCACATTGACAGCGCCAGTGCTGGAGGATCCGAGAAGATCGGTCAGGGCCTTAACTGCGTTATTGATCTGATCTTGAACTGGTGTGGTCGGCGGTGCACCGGGCACCACAGCGCCACTGTCAGTGCTGATGTGGCTGCTGATGACGTTGATCAGCGCGTCTGCAGCGGCGCTTGGAGCTACTGCATTTGGGGGGCCATCAAACGCCAAACTGGTTCCGGCCGGCAACGCAACACTGACAGTGAAATCACCGCCAAGTGAAACGCTTCCAGAAACCACCGCACCTGAGGGGGCGATCAGCAGGCCTGAGACGGAGCCATCAGCACTCACGGCCTGAATGAGGGTTGCGTCCCCAACGGCTGACGTGGTCACGGACCCTGGCAAGGCATCAGTGAAGAACCCTGAAACGAGGTTTTGCGTCTCGGGTGAGAGAGCAGAAAGAAGCGCACTGGTCTCTGCCGGGAGGTCAGTCAGTGCGCCGCCACCGAGTGAATCAGCCATTTTTTGGTCCCTGTCTTGATCTTGGTGAGGTCATCAACATAGATAATTGCTCACGTATCTTTGCTTACATTTCAACACAGATTTCACAGTAAAGCAACCTAGGCCATCGAATCTGTGCCAAGAATCCAACGGCCAGATCTTATGTGCCTGACCAATAATGTAAGCAAAAAAAAGGCCACCCTTAGATGACCTGTTTTGGTGCTCAATGCAGAAGTGCTTACTTCAGCTTGATTTCCTTGTACTCGACGTGCTTGCGAGCCTTGGGATCAAACTTCATGATCGCCATTTTTTCGGGCATCGTCTTCTTGTTCTTGGTGGTGGTGTAGAAGTGGCCGGTGCCCGCTGTGGACTCCGGCTGGATCTTGTCGCGTCCGCCTTTTGCAGCCATGGTTGTGCTCCTTCAGGGATTAGGCTTGACC
>CAYYBN010000042.1:0-11506 GCA_964470225.1 uncultured Methylotenera sp.
ATACATGTCCGGTGCAATCTTGAGCAGTTCTTCAACTACCCGCATGCCGGCCATGCCGTTACCTACCACTACCAGTTTTTGCTTCTCCATTGCTATCACTCCTTAAATTACGCTGCCTGCGCGAGACTGAGCCACGCTTGCAGTTGTGTTCGCCAGTCTTGTTGTTTAGATTGTTTGGCGAGACGCACCACTTCGCCGACGACAATCATCGCCGGACGCTTGATCTGTTGCTGATGACAGGCCATCGGCATGCTCATCACCGTTGCGATGACCGCCCGCTGTTGCGGACGGGTCGCGTTTTCAACCACCATGCATGGCATATCAGCCGACATGCCGCCTGCCATCAGGCCACGGCTAATGTCGGCCACCTGTTCCAAGCCCATGTATATCACCAGCGTGGTGTTGGTTTGTGCCAGCGCTTGCCAGTTGGGCGCTTCGCCGTTCTGGGTGTGGCCAGTGACCAGAGTCACGCCATGATTAAGGTTGCGGTGGGTGGCCGGCACTTCCATGCTGCTGCACGCGGCCAGACCACTGGTGATGCCGGGGATAATCTCATAGGCAATGCCAGCGGCACGCAGCACCAGCATTTCCTCGCCACCACGGCCAAACACAAAGGCATCGCCGCCTTTGAGCCTGACGACTTGTTGACCCTGTTCGGCCAGCGTCACCAGCATGCGGTTGATAAAGTGCTGTGGTGTGGATTTGCAACCACCACGCTTGCCCACATGCACCACGCGGGCTTGTGGACAAAGTGAGAGCAGGGCCGGGTTGACCAGGTCATCGACCAACACCACCTCCGCTTGTTGCAACGCGCGCGCAGCCTTCAGGGTGAGCAGTTCCGGGTCACCCGGACCTGCCCCCATCAAAATCACTTTACCTGTGATACGCATGCTGAGTCTCCACTGTGGTTAAACGTTTAAAAGGTATACATGGCGGTTAACCACAGTTTTTCGGTGTCACGAATACGGCCACGCGTACCTGCTGCGTTTGCGGTGGTGTTGGCCGCAGCTGCAAAGTGGTCGTCTTCACTGAATTTGCCGTACTCAAACTTGGTCATCCAGTTTTTGTCGATATTCCAGGTCACGGCGGTATTCCACTCGGTGCCATAGCGATTGCCATTACGGTTGCTACCGCTGCCTACGGTGTAAAAATCGTTGTCAGCGTCAATTAGGTGGTAGTCGGCAAAAAATACAAAGTCACCATAGCGATAGGTGGCGGTGACAAACGTATCTTTGATCCCTTCACGTGGGGTGACTAGGAACTTGTCGACCCAGCCCTGAAACAGATGGTTGGTGCCAAACGGGGTTTGAAAGGCATAGACATTGTTATTACTGGACAACAGTTCCTGATCGATACGCAGGTTGAAGTTGTCGATACCAAAGCCACCGCCCAGTTTGTAGTAGTGGGCATCAATACGGCGGTCGCCTCCGCTGTAATCAGATTGTTTGGCGTATTCCGCAGTGTAATGCGCACGGTAGTTGGGGGTAAACGGATGCGTGCCATCTAAACGCAAGCCTATGATTTTGTTGGATTGGTCTGCATTTCGATTGGCCGTGCCTGAGCCAAACCAGGCGTTACCAAAACCCAGGTCTTCGAAGTTAGTCAAGTAACCGTAGCCTACTAAAAATTCGGTTGGTGAAATACGGTAACGTATATTGGCAATATCAAGGTCACCGCTGCGGTGTGTGGTAAAAATTTGTCTGACTTTGTCAAAGTGTGCCAGGAAGATTTCAGTGTCTGGAATGGTTTTGTTCATCACTGAGATGCCATCGAACACTTGTGTGTTTTGACGGAAGGCAATGTCACCAATGAAACGTACATTGTCCAGGTTTACCACTTGTCTACCTGCACGAACACGGGTGTTTTTGATACCTGTCCAGTCTACAAACAACTGGTTAATGTCGGTGTAATCAGGATCAACCACTTTTGCGTATTCAATTTTGCTGTTTTGATTGCTACCTCCGTTCACACGAAAGCCATTGGTACCATCGTTAAAATCATCCGTCAGTTTGCTGACGTTAGTAATTTGGGCTGCAAAGCTCCAATTATGATATGGAGCTGTTTGCCAACCGATCAGACTACGCAGGGTTAATGCATGCGCGTCTTTCAAATCTTGTGTCGCAGTAGGGTTAGGGGTATTGGCCGCATTTGTGAAGTTCCCGGGTTGCAGACCATCCTGATCGACATACTCATACCGTAATCGAAAACTGGTCATATTTTTGCCAGTTTTAATCGCATCCATAAACGTGTATTCCGGCAAAATTTCTTCCTCTGCCATCACTGTGTGACCGAGCGAGGCCAGCAGTATTGCCAGCGACACTTGACGCAAGCGGTGGTGTGGTTTAGTTTTCATGCTGTTGCTCCTTTGCAATGTGGGGTAACCATACTTCGATGAGGTGTGCGGGGTTGACGGGTGGCCGCCTGTCAACCTCACTTTTTAGGCGGCTTTCCTGGCGTGCCGCTCGTACAGGAACTTCAGTACTTCGCTGCGTAGATGAATGTACGCCGGGTCTTCCACCAGTCGCAGTCGGTCACGTGGTCTGGGCAATTCCACAGTCAGAATTTCACCGATGGTGGCATCCGGACCATTGGTCATCATGACGATACGGTCGGACAACAACACTGCCTCATCTACATCATGCGTCACCATGACCGCCGTGCAACCGGAGCGGGCCATAATGCCCATCAGTTCATCCTGCAAGCCGGCGCGGGTCAACGCATCGAGCGCGCCAAACGGTTCATCCAGTAACAATACTTTGGGTTCCATGGCCAGTGCACGGGCAATGCCGACACGCTGTTTCATGCCACCGGAGATTTCGTTCGGGCGTTTTTCCGCGGCATGGCTCAAACCGACTAAGGCCAGTGCTGCATGGGTACGCGCCTGTAATTGCACCTTATTTTCTTTGTGGGCAAACACGCGTTCCACGGCCAGATAGACGTTTTCAAAACAGGTGAGCCACGGCAACAACGAGTGGTTCTGGAACACCACGGCACGCTCTGGACCGGGTTGGGCAATTTCACGACCGGCACAAAACAGGTTACCTTGGGTGGGGGTAAGCAAACCGGCAATCAGGTTAAGCACGGTGGATTTACCACAACCAGAGTGACCAATGATGGAGACAAATTCGCCTTCACGGATACTAAGGTTAATGTCTTTCAAGGCCTGAAAACTGCCTTTTTTGGTATCGAAGCGCATGCTGACGTTTTCAATCAGCACATAACGGTCTTGTACAATTTTTTCCATGTCTGTCTCCAGCTTTATTCGTAACTAAAGTATTTGGCCAGGGCCATGAGTCCCTGCTCAAGCAGCAACCCGACGATGCCCACAATAAAGATGGCGATGATGATGTGTTCCACATTCAGGTTATTCCACTCGTCCCACACCCAGAAGCCGATACCTACACCACCGGTCAGCATTTCTGCCGCAACAATTACCAGCCAGGCGGTGCCGATGGACAGGCGCACACCGGTCATCATGTAAGGCATGACATAGGGCAGCAGAATTTTGGTGATGATTTTCCACTCGGACAGGTTGAGCACGCGCGCCACATTCATGTAGTCTTGCGGCACTTTGCTCACCCCCACGGCGGTGTTGATGATCATAGGCCAGACCGCGGTAATGAAAATTACCCAGATGGCGGCCGGGTTGGCGGCTTTGAATACCAGTAGACCAATCGGTAACCAGGCCAGAGGCGACACCGGTTTTAGCAAGCTGATGATGGGCGCGGCCATATTGGCCATAAAGGCATAGCGGCCAATTAGAAACCCGGCCGGAATGCCGACCAGTGCGGCCATGCCGAAGCCCAGCCCCACCCGTCTGAGCGAGTTGAGGATGTTCCAGCCTATGCCCATGTCATTTGGGTTGTTGATGTAAAACGGGTCTTTAAACAACTCAAGCGCAGCTAGCCAGGTTTTGGCCGGGCCAGGTAAGCCTGGACTCAGGGCCGACACAATGGCCCACACTGCCAGTAACAGGCCGATGCCAGTCAGCGGCGGAATCAGCCAGGCCATAACCTGTCGGCCCAAGCTAAATGCCCGTGGCATGCCGTTGTTGGCGGGTGGCTGGCTGGCCGGGGTTGCCGGCGCTTCGATTTTAATCGGCGTTACCGGCGGTGTGCTGGCCGTAGAAACCTGGGTTTCAACCAGAGGCGTGCGTATGCTCACAACATTCATTTGGATTCTCCAGTGCAGATTAGGCTTTTATCTTGAAAGCATTGGCATAGGCTTTCGGGTCTTTGCCATCCCACACCACGCCATCAATCAGTTTGCTGGCACGCATTGGGTCAGTTGGCACATTGATGCCTAGCGATTTGGCGGCTTCGGTGTAAATGTCGATACGGTTGACCTTTTTGGCGATGCCCAGATAATCCGGGTCGGACTTGAGCAAGCCCCAGCGTTTGTGCTGGGTCAGGAACCACATACCATCAGACAGGTAGGGGAAGCTGACCTTACCATCGTTAAAGAACTTCATGAAGTTGGGGTCTTCCCATTTTTTGCCGATGCCATTGTCGTAATGGCCGAGAAAGCGACCTTCAATGACTTCTTCCGGGGCATTGACATAGGCTTTGCCCGCAATCATCTTGGCCACTTCTGCACGGTTTTTGTTGGCATCAATGTAACGCGCGGCTTCTAAAATGGCTTTGGTTAATGCCAGTACGGTGTTTGGGTATTTGGTGGTAAAGTCGGCGGTCACACCCAATACTTTTTCCGGGTGGTCGGTCCAGATGTCTTGGCTGGTGGCGACGGTGTAGCCTATCTTGTCGTAGATGGCACGCGCATTCCACGGTTCGCCCACGCAGTAGCCATCCATGTTACCGATACGCATGTTGGCCACCATTTGCGGTGGCGGCACCACAATGGTTTTCACGTCCTGTATCGGGTTGATGCCATAAGTCGCTAGCCAGTAGTACAACCACATGGCGTGCGTGCCAGTCGGGAAAGTCTGGGCAAAGGTAAAGTCGCGGTTTTCGTTGTCCAGCAAACGTTTGAGTGTACCGCCGCTGGTCACCCCTTTTTCTTTTAACTGGTTGGCCAGCGTGATGCCCTGACCGTTGTTGTTCAAGGTCATCAACACGTTCATGTCTTTTTGCTGACCACCGATGCCCATTTGCACGCCGTAAATCAGGCCATACAACACATGCGCAGCATGCAATTCACCGTTCACCAGTTTGTCGCGCACGCCCGCCCAAGAAGCCTCTTTGGAGGGCAAAATTTTGATGCCATACTTTTTGTCGAAGCCCATGTTGGCTGCCACAATAATGGGCGCACAGTCAGTCAGCGGTATAAAGCCGATTTTCACTTCAGTGATTTCTGGCGCGTCTGAACCGGCAGCCCACGCCTGGCTGCGGATGGCAGGTGGCACCATGTTCATCATGGCGGCAGCACCAAAGGCGCCTGCCATCGCTTGGCGGAAAAACTGTCTACGCGATGCGTCTACACTATCCTCCAAGGTGGTTGGCGGCACAGGGGTAGGTGTTTGTTGGTCCATTTTCAGCTCCTAAAGTCTATGGGAATCGATGGTGATCGAAAGTGTGAAGAAATAAAAAAGGCGTCCTGAGTGCAGACTGTTGATGTCTACACTCAGGACGCCTTTGTCCTTGCATGTCGATTGCTTGTTGACTATCGCAACCCTTGCCTGCTGTATGTCCTGTTCTCCATTAAACTGGACTGCATGGCTTGGTTAATTTCAAGTTAGCAATTTATATGCCATGTGTTTTATAATTATTTAAGTAATTGATTTAAAATCAAATTATACTTGATTGGTGCTGAATGTTGTGCCTACGCCCTGTGATGACGATGCACCACAGGTGTGCGATTGCACCGTGAAAATACCTTGCCAGCTTTTTGCTCAACCACGTTGTCTGCATAACTGGATCACGTTTTCGGCCACTTCAACCAGTTTGCGATTTTGGTCCATGGCCGTGCGGCGCAGCCATTTGTAGGCCTCCACTTCACTCATGTCTTGCTGCTGCATGAGCATACCTTTGGCACGTTCGATATGTTTGCGTTCGGACAATGCCTGCTTGGTCTCAGACAGCTCCATCTCGATTTCGGCAATTTGCTGCGATTGTTGTTGTAACAACGCCATGATGGATTCAATTGGATAAGCGATTTGCTCTTGTGCCTGCATAAACGCAAATGCATGCGCCACCGGGGCGGATAGTTTGAAGTCGTTGGCTTGTAGAGGTTGACGGCCATTTTGCTGTACCTGCAAACGTTGCAGGGTGTGACGGGTACTGACCAACTCCTGTTGCGCCTGGGCTTGTAACAACAACAGGCGCTTTTTCATCATCTGCATGAAGGACTGCTGAATTTCCCAGATGCGTGTCAGTCGCTCGCTACAGGTTTCAAACCACACCTGCCCAACCTGTGCTTCTAGCACAGCCCCTGCTTTGTTTTTGAGCAGTGGTTGTCGCAATGATTGGTGTTGCGCTTGCAGGGGCGATTGTTCTAGTGCCAACCAGGTGGCTTGATGCGGCGAGGTGGCAAACTGGGTATATAGCTCAAAGTGACGTTCTTGCAACTCTATCAAACCGGCCAGTTTGGCTTGATGGGCAGGGTCGATGTGGCCAGAACCAAACATATAGGCCCCCACGGCACGTTCCTGACCGGCATATTCCTTGCCATGAACCAAATTGTATAAAGCCACCAGATAGGCAGAAATGGTGCTATTCAGCGTGTTGTCGGTGATTTCAAAAATGAGTGCGATAAAGTTATGTATTAGCTCGCTGTAGGCTTTCAGGCAGTCTGGAAAACTCACCTTGAGTAAGGTGACCGCATGACGCAAGGCGGTGAGTTGTTCAAAGCCTAGCAATATCCATGAGATGAGATTAAGTTGTTGAGCGTTGGCAGAATCGCAATCAAGGTGTAAACGTAACGCATCACCAAATTGGTGCGGTAGTTGATGGTTTTGCGCAATGATATCGCTACGTTCGTGTCCGAAACGTGTGCCTGCTGAGGCAAGATACAGGCAACTGGCTCCGCGCTCAATTTGCAACTGATGGATGATCGCGCCCAGAATCTCAACAAAATCAATGTGTACTGCCAGCTCGTCCAGTGTTTCCAGGTGGCGTTGCTTGGTCAACAAGATAATGTGTTCAGTGCTTGGCTCCATAACAGTGAGTACGCAAGCAAAAATTATGCGCGGCCGCTGAAAATTTGCCAGCGGACTGGGTAAGCGCTAGAACAGCAGCGTTAATGCCAGAACATAACGCTTAGATTCAAAGCGACTTTGCAGGCAGCCAGCGCCGAGGTGTATATTATGACCGTCGGTCTGTTAATGGCGCGAACAGTTCAGCCTTCAAGCATCAAAGTTACTGACGATGGCATCAATCACATCTTCATAGTTGCTACTGACATTCTTGTAATGCGTTACCAGTTCACAACTCAAAATTTCGCAGCGGCGGTACATATTCTGGATTTTTTCGTCGGCATCCACTCTGGATTTGCCATAAATGTGTAAGTTTTTGATGATAACGCCATTGGCACTGCGAATACTGTAATGGTATTTACCTGGAACGCCAGTTTCAGGTTCACGGTCTGGTTCAGCATGTATAGGGTTAGTCATGGCGAGTTGAAAAGTGCTCAGTTCTGACATGGTGTTCTCCTCCAAAAGTCCATTGGCTATTTTTTTTGATTTAGCCTAATTATTATCATAACAACAAATTTAACTTTTAGTGCGATAAAGTTGATTAATTCTAATGTAATTCAATACTTTAACTGGTATTTTTGATAAATAGCCTTCACCAGAGGCGAGTGCTAGCCGACATTCTGACGAGGATATGTCTGGTGGGGTATAGCCCACATAGGTCAATATCCCGGCAGTACGGGTCGCCATTGCCGATTTGGCTGCAAGCAGCGGCAGATAGGCGGATTGATGTGCAGTGTGTGGAACAAACGCAGGATTGTAGTCAGCGCGGTGAACCACGGCCAGATGCGCCAAGCTGAGCAAGTCTTGCCAGGCGTGCCAGTGTGGGAGTTGTAAGTAGCTATCCAGTCCCATAATCAGGCACAGTGCCTGTTGCGGATACTGTCCCTGTAGCTGAAGCAGGGTATCCACCGTGTAAGAAGGGCCCTCGCGTAATAATTCCGCACGATTCAGCACAAACTGTGGATAATCGGCAATCGCCAATGCCACCATGTCGGCACGCTGTGTAGCAGTGACTTGCGGCAATGACTTATGCGGTGGGGTGGCTGAAGGCACAAAATGGACCTTGGAAAGCTGCAAAGCTTGTTGCACAGCCTCGGCCAGTGCCAAGTGACCGAAGTGTATCGGATTGAAGGTGCCGCCAAATATACCAAGCATATCCTGCCTTCGTTTTTGCAAAGTGATTCAGCAACGCCCGATATGCGCAGCCTGTTGTTGCGACACTGCCAAGCCTATTATGTCCAGCATCATCATGCGATGTTTCGGTGGGTACCTCGTGACCAGTCATCAGGCACGAACATGACCATCTCCCAAGACCACATATTTGAGCGAAGTCAGACCATCGAGCCCGACCGGGCCACGTGCATGTAATTTATCGGTGGAAATGCCGATTTCAGCGCCGAGGCCGTATTCAAAGCCATCGGCAAAACGCGTGGAGGCGTTGACCATCACGCTGCTGGAATCCACTTCGCGCAGGAACTGGCGCGCCTTGGAGTAGTTTTCGGTGACAATGGCTTCGGTGTGTTGGCTGGAGTACTGGTTGATGTGCACAATCGCTTCATCGACACCGCTCACCACCTTGCAGGAAATAATCGCTGCCAGATATTCGGTATAGTAGTCTTCGTCGGTCGCGGCCAGTGCTTGTGGCACCAGTGCACGCGTCTCGTCGCAGCCACGGATTTCCACGCCTTTGCTTATGAGCATTGCCGCCAATGCTGGCAAGGCCTGGTTGGCAATGCTGCGAGCCACCAGCAGCGATTCAGCCGTATTGCAGGTGCCGAGGCGCTGTGTTTTGGCGTTTTCAAGGATGCGCACGGCTTTGGCAAAATCTGCTTCGTCATCAACATAGACGTGGCAGTTGCCATCCAGATGCTTGATGACTGGAATGCGTGCTTCGTTACTGATACGCTCAATCAGGCCCTTGCCACCGCGTGGCACAATCACATCGACATAGGCTTTCATGGTAATCAGTGCACCCACTGCGGCACGGTCTGTGGTTTCCACCACCAGCACCGCCGCTTGTGGCAAACCAGCCTGTTGTAGGCCTTGATGCACCAGCTTGGCCAGTGCCTGATTACAGTGTATGGCTTCGGAACCGCCACGCAAGATACAGGCATTGCCGGATTTGATGCATAAGCCAGCAGCATCGACCGTCACATTCGGCCGCGCTTCGTAAATAATGCCGATCACGCCCAGCGGCACGCGCATCTGACCGATCTGTATGCCGGAAGGCCGGTATTTGAAGTTGCTCATTTCGCCAATCGGGTCAGGCAGGCTGGCAATTTGCTCCAGCCCTTCGGCCATGGTCGCCACTGATTTTTCGGTCAGCGTCAGTCTATCCAGCATGGCCGCTTCCATGCCATTGGCTTGGGCTGCGTCGAGGTCTTGCTGGTTGGCTGCCAGCAGCGCTTTCTCGTGCTGGCGTATCAGGCTTGCAATATTGCGCAGCGCCTGATTTTTGGTGTTGGTATCGGCTTTCGCCATTAGACGCGAGGCCGCGCGTGCCTGCTCGCCGAGTTGTTGCATGTAGTGGTGTATGTCCATAGCTGCGCATTATAGCGGATAACGCTAAAGGCAACTTCGGCAAAATAGTCAGGCAATGTTGTTATGCATGTCCGTTTCTTGCTAACACGTTAGCGACAATCACATGTACTCGAACACAGTGGGAATTTGAACCATCTATATGCGTTTATCCCCGTTCATCTACAGCCAATTGGTTTTAAGCTTTTTTGGTAACGAGTTAAGCGCGTCTTGCAGTAGTGCGAGGTCTGGCCGCCATACGCGCAATGCCGCTACAGAGGCGCGACAGTTCCAGCCAGGCATCGCCGTCGCCCACGCCTTTGGCGATGCGGTCAATATCGGCCAGCTTTTGCAGGGCGGCTTCGATATGTTTTTGGGGCAAACAATCAATCGCTCGTTTAATCAGCGACTGGCGGTCGCCAAAAATGCGTGCCTGGCTCATGGCCGCTTGCAAGGACTGGCCTTGCTGCATCGCCAATCTGACTTGCAGTAGAGGTCGGAACAACCATACCAGTGGATTCATGACGGCAACCGCGGTTTCACCCTCTTCGCGCAAGCCCTCGAGGATACGTAATACGCGGCTTTGGTCACCGCCTAGCATGGCTTCGCCCAGTTGTGAGACATCAAAACGTGCGACATTCAGTACACACTGACGGATTGCGTTTTCGGATAACGGGCCGGGCGGATACAGCAGGCCCAGTTTCTGGATTTCCTGATGCGCGGCCAATAAATTACCTTCTACTTGCTCGGCAATAAAGCGGCGGGCGGCTTCATCGGCGGTTTGCTGTTGCAGGGCCAGCCGCTGACCTATCCACTCCGGCAGTTGCGCCAGCGGCACCTGGTTGAGTACCAGCAGTACGCCAGCCTGAGTCAGCGCTTCAAACCATGCGCTGTTCTTCATGTCGCGATCCGGTGCGGGCAGGGTGATGATGACCGTGGTATCGGTGAGTGGCGTGCTGGCCAGTGCTTGCAGCGCCTTGGCCCCATCCACGCCGGGTTTGCCGGTAGGAATACGTAACTCTAGGATGCGTTGTTCGGCAAACAGTGAAAAACTTTGCAGAAACTGGCTGACCTGAGCCCAGTTGAAATAGCGTTCGACGGTAAAACTGGCGCGTTCCTGTGCGCCATGTTGACGCGCCGCAGCACGGATTTGGTCGATACATTCGGTGATGGACAGTGGCTCGTCACCCGCCAACACAAACAATTGCTGTTTGGGCGGTAAATGCTGGGCGAGTTGCGCGGCCTGAATGCGCATGTGCTGGTTAGGGTGTTTTCTTCAGCGCCGATACACGGCGCAAAATACCATTGGTCACATCAGCTTGCATGACCTCGAGCAGCTTTTTCTCTTCTGCCTGTTTAGCCAACAAACTGGCATCGTTATAGGTATAATCGCGGCGACTTTCCATTACCAGTGGCAATGACCATGCTTCACCTGCCAGTTTGGTGCGATAAAACACCCGGTAGTACAGCTCGAATTCACGCACCACGCCGGTACCACTCAAAGACAGAATACGCTTTTCGTTTTCTTCACGAATCAGTTCCAGGCGCAAGTCAGCCTGTTCAGCATCCTCGCTCAGCCGTACGCCTTGCGCAGTGAGCAACTTTTTTAGTGGTTTGTTGATCAGGGTTTTACCGGTCAAATTGACACTGGCAAACGGCAACGGTATTGGCTGTCTGAGCTGAAAACCGCAACTTGCCAGCAACAAAATCGCGGCCAACAGCCAGAGGCTGCTCAACCTCCAATGGTCATTGCTCAAGCGGTACTTCATACATACTCCGTCTGTCGATTACGCCACGACAATATTAATCAATTTATTGGGCACCACAATGATTTTTTTC
>CAYYBN010000043.1:0-11427 GCA_964470225.1 uncultured Methylotenera sp.
TGGGTTTCGTTGTCATATTCCGGCCCCCACACCGCTTGCAACAACTGGGCATGGGTAAAAATACTGCCGGGTTTGCTGGCCAGTTGCATCAGCAAGGCTTGTTCGGTCGGGGTGAGGTGTATGGGCTGACCTTGACGGCTGACCACGCCGCTGGCGCGGTTGATGACCACATCACCGCTGTGTACGGCATGGTCGCGCATCTGCATCATGGCACTGCGGCGCAAGGCAGCATGAATGCGCGCCAGTAACTCAGCCAGACCAAACGGCTTGACCAGATAATCGTCAGCCCCCAGGTTCAGGCAAAGCACTTTTTCATGCTCGTCACTGCGTGCTGACAACACCAGAATAGGGACATCTGAATGGCTGCGCCAGCGGCGAATCAAGGAACTGCCATCGCCATCGGGCAAGCCCAGGTCTAGCAGTATCAGCGCAAATGACTGCGCTGCCGGTACCTGCGCCAGCGTGCTGACATGGGTCACGCTGTAGCCCTCTGCCGATAGCGCCGGTGCCAGAAAACGGTAGATATGGGCGTCATCTTCCACCAACAGCAGTTTGACCATGCTCAAACCCTGGTGCCAAACTCGGGTGACGGGTGAGACATGGTTTGCGTTTTCAACGCGGCTGACCGATGCGGGAAGCACAAACTGACGGTGGTCAGGTAGCCCTGCGCGGTGGTCAGCTTGTGGTCTTGCACGGTCATGCTGCCGCCATGCGCCAGCATAATCTGTTGCACAATGTGCAAGCCCAAGCCATGGCCACGTTGGCCATCGGCGGGCACCTGTTGCCGTATCAAACCAGCCAAGGGCGTAGCCACGCGATCACGCTGTACGGCGTTGCGCGAAGTCCAGTCTGGCGGAAAACCCGGCCCCTGATTACTGACTGACAAGCAGAGTTGACTGGCAGTCGCCTGCATTTCCAAGCGTACAGGGGTGTTTGGCTCACGCCAGTGTAGGGCGTTTTCCAGCACATTGGTCAAGGCATGTGCAACCAAAAAGGCATCGACATACAACAACCGCTCGCCGCCCTCCTCAGTATCCACAAGCTGCACTTGGATAGTGACTTCGGGCGCACGCGCCTGCACCCGCTGACACACATGCTGGATAATGTCGGCGGGTGATTGCCAGTCCAGTCGTAAGGGCTGCTGGTCACTTTCCAGTTTAACCAAAGTCAGGATATTTTCAGTGGCCTGCAACAAATCGGCCACCTCGGTCTGGATAGTGTCCAGCAATTGCTGCCCTACTGTGTCCGACAGCGCAGAACCATGTCTCGCCAGCACCTGGGCCGAGCCTGCAATGGCGGTCAGTGGCGTGCGCATGTCATGCGATAAGGCCGCCAGTATGGTTTTTTTAAATTGTGCATGTTGAAACTGTTGTTCAGCCTGCTGCTGTGCCAGTTGTGCCAGCAGTTTGTAATAGGCCAGTGCCAGCTGTTGCACAGCTAAACGCACCACTTGTAGCGGCAATGCAGGCGGCGGACCTTGCAATAACAGCGCCAGTCGGGGCTGGCTTGTACTGGTAGGCAGATGCGCCGCTGGCAGCGCATGGGTCGGGTTGGCTATCTGGCTAAATGGCCACAAGGTAATCGCATACTCTGGCCAGTCAGTGGTGCCAGCCCCCAGTGGCCGTTCAAAGTCCAGCACCCACTGCACGCTATTGGCGGTGCAATCGGGCGGCACAACCCCCTCGGACGTTGCGCCGTCAGCCGCGTGACTGGCCAGCACTGCCAGCTTGCCGTCAGCCTTTAACTGTAACAGCGTGACATTGTTAGCCAGCGATTGTGCCAATTGGCGCAAACCAGCCTCAAGCAAAGCAGTGGTGCTGACCTGTGCTGCACAGACGCTGGACAATGACTGTAAACAATGTGCGGCAGCGGCCGCCTGCATGGCCTGTAGACGTTGTTGTTTCAATTGCTGAATAATGGCGCTGGCAAACACGGCCACCAGCGCAAAGGCCAGTAATAGCAACCACGATTGTATGCTATCGATTTGAAAGGTATGGGTAGGCGCAATGAAGTAATAGTTAATCAGCAGCACAGCAGCCAGTGCGCTGAATAACGCCAATCGCAAACCGGCCAGCACCGCAGCCGCCAACACGCATAACTGGAACAACATACTGAGGGCTCCCAGCCCAAGCTGGTTGTACCAGTGTAAACCCATCAGGGTGACCGCCATTAGCAAGGCGACTTGCCCCAGCAGGTGTTGCACCAGCGGTGGTGTCATGGCAAAGATGGGTTTAACGCCAGACATCCTGCGTTTTGTAGTTGGGGCCGAAAAACTCTTTCATCATAAAGTCCTCCAGACCTGCGCTGTCTTCCATTCGGGCGGACAAGGTAACGCTGCGTCCCAGCCGGTTGGAAATCCACTCAAAATCGCCGTTGTAATGTTCGCGAATAATAGCAATCATGCGCCGTATCATGACCAGCCGGATGTCTTCGCCACTGCGCGCTTCCACCTCATAAAACTGCGTGTTGGCCGAGGCATAGTCGTTGGTCCAGCCCTTAAAGCTGAAGGTGGCGTTTAAAGGGTCCATACGACGGATACTGAACAAACCGTTGGTGCCAAACTTGAGGTTGTTCATGATATTTTTGGTCCGGCGTTCATCTTCAGTAGGGCCACGCTCGGCGGCCGCCGCTTCTTCATTGATGCGTCTGGCCAGAATCTCGTTGGCATTGCGGTCATTTTGCCTGCGCTTGATCATGCTGGAAAAATCTTCGGCAGGTGGCTTGGGCGGCACAGGGTCAGTCGGTGGTGTGGTATTGTCCGGCACACGAAAATTGTCATTACTATGCGGCACTTGCATCACCGGCTTGGGCAAATTTTTGACCGGTTTGGGTGGCTGCGGCTTGGGCTCGGTTTTAGGTTTAGGTATTGGCGGCTTGGGTATCGGCGGTGGCGCGTCATTTACTGGCGGCGCTTGCGGTTGTACCGGAGCGTTCAGCACAATATTGAGCGGCTGAGCGGGCGGCGTGGTGGTCGGTGGTGTCAATACTTGCCACAAAAATCCCCAAAACAACAGCGCATGCAGTAATAGCGATACCAGCACCGCCCAGAATAAACGGGTGGGTATGCGCAGGGTATGCTCGCGCTGCCTGGGCACAAGCCAGGGCGGCGGTGGCGAAAAAGGTTCTAACGGTGACGAAGCGTGCATGGGCTGCAGCAATTTACTGGAGTTCTTGCCAGAGTTTCTCTAATCGTTTGACTGAGACAGGAAACGGAGTGCGTAATTCCTGTGCAAATAATGATACACGCAACTCTTGCAACTGCCACGCAAACTCTTGTAACTGGGCTGTTACAGGCAGATGCGCTTTGCGCAGTTGATCTACTTTCTGTTGCCAACGTTGTTCCAGTTGCTCGATGGCCTGCGCATGGCGGCTGTCGCGTTCAATGCTGGTCGGGTATTTGTCTATGCGTAGCTGTATCGCCTTGAGGTAGCGTGGCAGGTGCGGCAATTGCTCCCACGGCGTTTGGCTAAAGCAGCCGAGGTACAACAAGGCTTGCAACTGTTGCTCGCACGGACGTTTGATTTTTTGCGTCACCGGTGTCATTTTTTGCAATTTGCTCATCAGCGCCTGATACTCGTTGGCGATCAGTTGTGCCTGCCGCGTTAAGGCCTCGGTCACCGCTGGCAAGCGGGTGCGCGCCCGCGTTTTCAGTTGCATAAACTCGGCATTGCGACGCGGCAAGGCATCCTCGGCAATAAAAGCGCGATCCGCAATACATTGCAGCATGTCCTCACGCAACTGGTCGGGGTGCATGATGGCACGTAACAGCAAGGCGTACTGGTTACAGCCAGGCAGGCCTTTTTCCAGTTGCTTCATTTGCTCCTTGAGCTCAAAGCGCATCAAGCGACAGACACCCTTGCGATGCGCGTTGGCGGCAGCCTCTGCGGTATCGAACAGCTTGATGGCCACGCTGTCGCCGTTGTCTTCCAGCGCCGGATAGCCGGTCAGCTGACGGCCTTCTTTGCTAAAAGTCAGGGTCTCCGGCAAGTCACCAAAATCCCATTGCTTGAGGCCGGATTTTTCAATGCCGGGTGAGCCGCTTCTAAAGGTCAGTTGTGCCGCCGAGCCCAGTTGTTTTTTGAGCACATGCCAATCGCGCCCCATGCCCAGCTCACGGCCTGTTTCATCCACCACCCTGAAGTTCATACGGTGATGCGGCTCTAGCCCGGCCAGGTCGAATTCTTCCGGTTTGAGCTTGAGACCGGTTTTGTGCTGGATAAATGCTGCCAGTGCAGGTAACAAGGCCTGAGACGCTTTTTGCGCCTGCAAAAAGCCGGTAACAAATTCAGGCACCGGTACACAAACGCGGCGCAGGGTTTTGGGCAGCGCTTTAATCAGCGCCGTCACTTTATCGCGCACCATGCCTGGCACCAGCCAGTCGGTAATGGTGGCATCCAGCTGGTTGAGCAAGGCCAGCGGAATGGTGGCGGTGACGCCATCCAGCACATGGCCGGGCTCAAAGCGGTATTTCAGCGGCACAGTTTCGCCGTCGATGACCATGCGCTCCGGGAACTGCACCTCGGTAATGGCGCTGGCACCATGGCGCATCAGCGATTCACGCGTGAGATAGAGGATGTTGGGATTGATTTTTTCTGCTGATTGCCGCCACTGTTCGAAGGCAGCCCCGTTGTACACGCGATAAGGCTCGGCAATTTGCGGCACCACCTGGTCATAAAAAGCAAACAACTGGTGTTCATCGACCAGCACGTCTTGACGTCTGGCTTTATGCTCCAGGGCTTCCACCTCGGCAATCAAACGGCGGTTAGCCTCAAAAAACGGCGCACGCGTGTCAAATTCCATATTGGCCAGCGCTTCGCGGATAAAAATCTCGCGGGCCTCGTTGGGCGCAATCGGCCCATAATGCACGCGGCGTTTGGGCACGATGGTCAGGCCATACAAGCTGACGCGCTCCCAGGCCACCACTTGCGCGGCTTTGCGGTCCCAGCGTGGGTCGCTGTAATGGCTTTGGGTCAGGCCCAGCCCGCCGCCTTCATGGGCAATGGGCTCTATCCAGTCCGGGTCGATTTTGGCGACCACGCGGGCATATAGCTTGGTGGTCTCCACCAGCTCGGCCGCCATCACCCACTTGGGGCGGTTTTTCTTCAGTGCCGAGCCAGGTGCAATGGTAAAGCGGATGCCACGCGCCCCGGCATAGGTTTCGCTGTCGCCATCTTTAAAGCCGATATTGCCCAGCAGGCCAGACAGCAAGGCCCGGTGAATTTGCGCATAATTGGCGGCTTGCTGGTTGGGTTGAATATCGAGATCATCCACCATCTCCTGTAACTGCGCATGCAGCTCACGCCACTCTTTCAGGCGCAAAAAAGACAGAAAATTCTGGTGGCACTGATTAAGCAAGTCGCGGTTGGATTTTTTTTGTTGCCAGGCCTGTGCGTACCAGTCCCACAGCTTGAGATAACTCATAAAGTCGGAATCATCAGCCTTGAACTTGGCATGCGCATTGTCAGCGGCCTCGCGCTTGTCCATCGGACGTTCACGC
The DNA here is from genome assembly GCA_964470225.1 of uncultured Methylotenera sp. Taxonomy (GTDB): domain Bacteria; phylum Pseudomonadota; class Gammaproteobacteria; order Burkholderiales; family Methylophilaceae; genus Methylophilus. The sequence continues at coordinate 5,498 of CAYYBN010000043.1, forward strand.
GGGTCCTGCATACTGAGCACACTGGCGATAATCAAGATTTCGCGCACGCAACCTTCTTTTTTCGCTGCCAGTATCATACGCGCCACGCGCGGATCTAAGGGCAGTCGCGCCATTTGGCGACCCAGTTCGGTAATCTCGCGCCGCTCGGTCACCGCGCCCAGTTCTTGCAGCAACTGGTAGCCATCGCTAATCAGCCGCGATGAAGGCGCTTCGATAAACGGAAACTCGGCGACATCGCCCAGCCGCAAATCGGCCATGCGCAAAATCACACTCGCCAGCGAGCTGCGCAGGATTTCGGGGTCGGTAAAGGCCGGGCGCTGGTTAAAGTCATCCTCGGCATACAGGCGCACGCAAATACCATTCGAGACGCGGCCACAACGCCCAGCGCGCTGCTTGGCCGCTGCCTGCGAGATTTTTTCAATCTGCAATTGCTCGACCTTGGCACGCGGACTGTAGCGGTTGACGCGTGCCAGACCGGTATCAATCACATACTTGATGCCGGGCACGGTCAGCGAGGTTTCGGCCACGTTGGTGGCCAACACAATGCGGCGCTGGCCGCTGCTACGGAAAATCTTCTGCTGGTCTTCGATACTCAGGCGTGCAAACAGTGGCAACACTTCGACCGATTTCAGTTTGGGCGAACGGCCCTGATATTTGCGCAAATGCTCGGCAGTGTCGCGGATTTCGCGCTCACCGGGCAAAAACACCAGAATATCGCCATCGCCCAGCCGCAAGAGGTCTTCTGCGGTATCGAGGATGGCGTCTTCCATCACCTCTTCTTCGTCGTCTTCTTCCAGCCAGCGCGTTTCGGTGCGCGGCGGCTTGCGCTTGATGCCCATCAGGTCCTGTGCAAAGCGGTCTATGTCGTCCAGCCCGTCATCGATCGGCACTTCCACCGCCACCATGGTGGTCTTATTGCCCAACGGACGATAGCGGATTTCCACCGGATAGGTACGGCCAGACACCTCGATCACTGGTGCGCCATCAAAATGATGCGAGAAGCGGTCGGCATCAATGGTCGCCGAAGTGACAATGATTTTGAGATCTGGCCGCCGTGGCAATAACTGCTTGAGATACCCAAGCAGAAAATCAATATTCAGACTACGCTCATGCGCCTCGTCGATGATGATGGTGTCATAGCCATTGAGAAATTTATCGCTCTGCGTCTCGGCCAGCAAAATACCATCGGTCATCAGTTTGACGTAACTGTTCTCGGACAATTTATCGTTAAAACGCACCTTGTAACCGACCGCCTCACCCAGCGGACTTTGCAGTTCCTGTGCAATGCGCGAGGCCACTGAACGTGCCGCAATCCGCCGTGGCTGGGTATGCCCGATCAAGCCCGCCACACCACGACCGAGTTCGAGACAAATTTTGGGTAATTGCGTGGTTTTGCCCGAGCCGGTTTCACCACAAACAATCACTACCTGGTGCTGCGCAATCGCTGCCGCAATCTCGTCCTTTTTGCCACTGACTGGTAACTCGGGTGGATACTCAGGCGTTGGTAGCGCAGCCTGACGGGCCAGCAAACGCTGCTGGGAGGCTTGTACCTTGTATGCAATCTCCACCAGCGCTTTATCCACCGGTTTTTGTTGCTTGAGGGTATCGCGCAGTTGCTGCAAGCGGCGCTTGAGCGGAAAGCGATCCGCCAGCATGCATTGCGACAGTTGTTGTTCCAGTTGGACGATGAGTGACGAGGGTGAGGCGGTGGTCATATAGGTTACAATTTTAACATGACTGGCAGGCGGCCAAGCCTGCCTGACGGTAGTCAAAGACTGTTCAAAGCCTTGCGTCTGCTGGCGGCGAACTGCATGATGGCCTGCCGGTTTTCTGCAGACAGCTTGGTCACATGTTTGACCATCAAGGCCATGCGCGGATTTCTGGAAAACGCAGCCTCATGGCGAATTAAAAAGTCCCAGTAAAAGGTGGTGTACGGACAAGCGCGTTCGCCGGTTTTAATGGCCGGGTCGTAACGACAACCCTGACAGTAATTGCTCATGCGCTGGATATAGGCACCGCTGGCGATATACGGTTTGCTGGTAAAACGACCCCCATTGGCAAACAACGCCATACCTGCCACATTGGGTAACTCCACCCACTCCACGGCATCGACATAGACCGCCAAAAACCAGTCGGCCACCCGTTGTGGCGACAGCCCGGCCAGGGTGGCAAACAGGCCGATGACCATCAACCGCTGGATATGGTGGGCATATCCTAACTGCAAGGTTTGGCCTATCGATTGTGACAGACAGTGCATGTGCGTCTGACCGCTCCAGAACCAGTCTGGCAAATCAGCATGGTGATCAAAATGATTGGCGGTTTTCAGGTCTGGCATGTCTAACCAGTACACGCCTCGGATAAATTCACGCCAGCCTAAAATCTGGCGGATAAAGCCCTCCACGCTATTGAGCGGGGCATGCCCGGCCTGATACGCCTGTTCAGCGGCCGTGATGACTTCACGCGGATTGAGCAGTTTGAGGTTCAGCGACGAGGAGAGCAAGGAATGCCACAAGGTGGGTTGTTGTTGCCACATGGCATCTTGGGTCGGGCCAAACAGCGGCAGTTTTTCACGCACAAACACTGCTAGCAACTGCAAGGCCTGTGTACGCGTGACAGGCCAGGCAAACCCATCTAACTGACCAGGGTGTTGTGCAAAGCGGCTGGCCACGAGTGCCATGACTTGCTGCGTAACTGTATCAGGTTGGAAGGCGGGCGTAACCGGCACCGCGCTTGGGCCACTTTTGGCAAAGGGCTGGCGATTATCGTGGTCATAGTTCCAGTCGCCGCCCACCGGTGCATCGCCCTGCATCAGTACGCCGGTTTGCCGTCGCATTTGCCGGTAGAAAAACTCCATGCGCAAGCTGCTATTTTTCTTGCCATAGCCTTGTGCCCAGCGCATAAAGTCGGCACGGCTGCATAAAAAATGCGTGTCGTCGCGAACTTGCAACGGCAGTTGATTGTGTTGTGCCAGGGCTTGCATGTCTTGCAATATCCGCCAGTCACCCGGTTCACATACCAGCAGCGCTTGTGGTGGCTGCTGGTCTATCAGGGCTTGCCAAACGGCAGTCAGTGTCGGATGGGAGTGTTGCTCCAAATGAAGATACGTGAGTGGATAACCCGCCTGACGCAAAGTATCGGCAAAATGGCGCATGGCCGACAAAAACAGCGTAATGCGTTGCGGATGTGACCAGACATGCGTGGCCTCTTGCATGACTTCAGCCATGACTATGTGGTCTTGGCTGGCATCAAACCCATGTAGGGCCGGGTTATCCAGCGTGAGCTGGTCGCCCAGTATGATCACTAGATGTCTCATGTGGAGACCCCGTGCACTGCGTGGGGTTTGGCGGCCCGACGGCAACGTTCAGAGCAGTATTTGACTGCATCCCAGTTTTTGGCCCAGGCTTTGCGCCAGCTCATGGGTTTGCCACAGGCCACACAAGGTTTGCTCGGCAATGACTGCTTGTTGCCTTTGTAAGATGGGGTAGTCATGCCTGACTGACTGGTCAGGCGGCTTGAGGTTCCTTGTTGTGCAAGCTTTGTTGTGCTGCGCGACAAATCTGCACAAAATCGTCGGCCACCAGCGCGGCTCGACCAATCAGCCCACCGTCGATATCTGGCTCTGCCAACAAACTGGGCGCACTGCTGGCGGACATACTGCCACCGTAAATAATACGGATACTCTCGGCAAAGGCTGGGTCACGCTCGGCAATCATATAGCGAATAAACGCGTGCATACGCTGCGCTTGCGCCGGGCTGGCATGTTTGCCTGTGCCTATGGCCCACACCGGCTCGTAAGCGATGACCATATTAAATTTTTTGGCCAGTGCAAACGCTTCATCATCTAGCCCGTACACCACATTCAGCATTTGATTCTTGACGATGAGTTCTGCCATGTCGCCTTCGCGCTCATCCAGCGTTTCTCCGACACAAAAGATGGGTGTAATACCCGCATGCAAGGCATTTAGTAGCCGTTTGGTGGCAACTTGGTTGCTTTCCAGCTTGAGCGCGCGACGTTCGGAATGGCCGATGATGGTATAGCTGGCACCAAACTCGGCCACCATTTTGGCCGAAATGCAGGAGGTGTATGCGCCTTCGTTGTATTGGCTGATATTTTGCGCCCCCCAGCGTATCTCCGAGTCTTGCAACATGGCTTGCGCCTGAAACAAATACACATACGGTACGCATACGGCCACTTCGACACGGCCCAATTCATGTAAATCCTGTTTCAGGCGATTAATCAGCACCTGGTTATCCAGTAAGGTCCCGTTCAGCTTCCAGTTTCCAACCACTAATTTGTTACGCATACTTTTCCTTAACTGCACGTGTCGTGCATACCGTTTCAGGCATGCCCAAACTCAATAAATGGCGGCCATTTTTTCAAGCGTGATGACTTTGATGCGCGCCGCCTGCCCGGCACTGCCAAACGCTTCAAAGCGCTCTTTGCACAAAAGTTGGGCAGCCACCGTGGCTTCCTTGAAATATTTACGCGGATCAAATGACTCTGGATGTTCGACCATATACGCGCGAATGGCGGCGGTCATGGCCAGCCGGATATCGGTGTCAATATTGACTTTACGCACGCCATTTTTTATGCCTTCGACAATTTGCGACACTGGCACGCCATAGGTTTCCTTGATGTTACCGCCATAGTGGCGTATTTGCTCTAACAAAGATTGCGGTACGCTGGATGAACCATGCATGACCAAATGGGTATTGGGTATACGAGCGTGGATTTCGCGGATACGCGCAATAGACAAGGTATCGGCTGACGGCGGGCGGGTAAACTTGTAGGCACCATGGCTGGTGCCAATGGCGATTGCCAGCGCATCGACTTTGGTTGCCTCAACAAAGGCGGCAGCTTCGTCCGGGTCGGTCAGCAGTTGCGATTCATCCAGTTGGCCTTCGGCGCCCACGCCGTCTTCTTCACCGGCCATGCCAGTTTCCAGCGAACCCAATACCCCCAGTTCACCTTCCACCGACACGCCTACTGCATGGGCAAACTCCACTACGCGGCGCGTGACTTCCACGTTGTATGCGTAACTGGCCGGGGTTTTGCCGTCTTCCCGCAAGGAGCCATCCATCATCACGCTGGAAAAACCACTACGGATGGCCATCTGGCACACCTTGGGCGACGCGCCATGGTCCTGATGCATACACACCGGGATATGCGGGTATTGCTCAATGGCGGCCTCGACCATTTTGCGCAAAAATGATTCGCCAGCGTAGCCCCGTGCACCCGCCGAGGCCTGCAAGATAACCGGGCTATCCACCTCGTTGGCCGCCTGCATGATGGACAAAATTTGCTCCATATTGTTGATATTGAACGCAGGCAAGCCGTAGTCGTGCTCGGCAGCATGGTCCAGCAATTGTCTGAGTGAAATCAAAGCCATGGGGGCCTCCTATCAAGCCTGGCGGTGGTATGCGCGCAAGCGTTCAATTTCATGTTGGGCGCCCAGCAATACTGGTACGCGCTGGTGGATGTGCTCTGGCTGCACTTGTAATATCTCCTGTTCGCCGGTAATGCTGTCGCCACCGGCTTGCGTCACCAGTAAGCTCATGGGGTTGGCCTCATACAGCAAACGTAACCGACCTGCCCTGACAGGTGGCTTACTATCCCGTGGATACAGAAATACACCGCCACGGCTTAATATCCGGTGAACGTCCATCACCATGCTGGCACACCAGCGCATGTTAAACGCTTTGGCACGCGGCCCGTCGTGACCTTGTAGGCATTCTGCAATATAGCGTTGCACGGCAGGCTGCCAGTAGGGCTGGTTGCTGGCATTGATGGCAAATTCGGTGGTGTCAGGTGCAATTCGCAGCGCCGACTGGGTCAAGACAAAGTCATGCTGGGTATTCAGTGTGAACACATGCGTGCCCTGGCCCAAGGTTAAGACCAGCAAGGTGGCTGGTCCATACATCACATAAGC
>CAYYBN010000044.1:0-11401 GCA_964470225.1 uncultured Methylotenera sp.
GTAATCTTCTTTTTCGCGATTGACGCTGGTAGAGTCGCGCTCATCAAATCCGGCCATCACATTCAGCATCAGCGCACAGTCTTCTGCAGATTTGGCCATCGGGCCCGCCTGGTCGAGCGAGGAGGCAAAGGCAATCATGCCGTAGCGTGACACCAGGCCATAAGTCGGTTTCAGGCCGGTAAAGCCACACAAACTGGCGGGCTGACGGATGGAACCGCCAGTATCGGTGCCAGTAGCTGCGGCACACAAGCGCGCCGCCACAGCAGCCGCAGAACCGCCAGAGCTACCGCCCGGTACGCGTTCCAGATCCCACGGATTTTTCACGCCACCAAAGTAGCTGGTCTCATTGGAAGAGCCCATGGCGAACTCGTCCATATTGGTTTTGCCCAAATTAACTGCACCAGCGGCATCAAACTGGCTGATGACATGCGCGTCATATGGAGAAATAAATTTTTCCAACATTTTTGAGCCACAGGTGGTACGCCAGCCGTGCGCGCAGAAAATATCTTTTTGCGCGATGGGGATACCGGTCAGCGGCGCCGCAGTGCCTGCTGCAATGCGCGCATCGGCGGCCTGTGCCTGCGCCAGCGTTTTTTGTTCGTCTATAGTGACGTAGGCATTGATGGTCGGGTTAAGCTGTGCCATGCGCTGCAAAAAGGCTTGGGTCAGCTCGACACTGGATACTTGCTTGCTGGCCAACTGCTGGCCTAGCTGTTTTAAACTGCTGTTGATCATAGTGAGTACTTTGTGAAAACCTGAAAGCGCGTGCCAGCGACGCGGTTATTCGATGACCTTGGGGACCAGATACAAGCCATCCTGTGTTGCCGGGGCAATGGCCTGGAACAGCGCGCGCTGATTGGTATTGGTCACCACATCTTCACGCAGCCGTTGCGTCACGTCTTGCGAATGGGACATGGGGGTGATGCCAGTGGTATCTACTGCCTGCATTTGCTCAATCAGGCCAAGAATGCCGGAAAGTTTGCCCAAGGTTTCTTGTGCCTCGCTATCACTGACCTCGATACGGGCCAGCGTGGCAATGCGTTTGATGTCGTCCAGTGTAAGTGCCATAGGGTTGATGATCTGTAAGATTTTGAAATCACGACTTAATTTAGTGCGCGTTTTGCGCTATTATACCTTGATTTTAAGCCACACTTAGATGGCTGTAACAAACACAGCACACACACAGGAAAAAACATGTTCGGTTCAATTAATAGCTACTTTTCAAACGACCTGGCCATCGACCTTGGCACTGCCAATACTTTGATTTATGTGCGCGGCAAAGGCGTTGTGCTAGACGAACCCTCCGTCGTGGCGATTCGTACCGAAGGCGGTCCTAACGGCAAAAAAGTTTTGCTAGCCGTGGGTGCTGATGCCAAAAGCATGCTGGGTCGTGCCCCGGCCAATATTCAGGCCATACGCCCGATGAAAGACGGTGTCATTGCCGACTTCACCATCACCGAGCAAATGCTCAAGTTTTTTATCCGCAAGGTGCACGAGTCACGCTGGTTTTCGCCCAGCCCGCGCATCATCATCTGTGTACCGGTCGGGTCTACCCAAGTTGAGCGCCGCGCGATTAAAGAATCTGCCGAACGCGCCGGTGCCAAACAGGTATTTTTGATTGAAGAACCGATGGCCGCGGCGATTGGCGCCGACATGCCGGTAGCCGAAGCCACGGGTTCCATGGTGGTGGACATTGGCGGTGGCACCACGGAAGTCGGCGTGATTTCGCTGGGTGGCATCGTCTATGCCAAGTCTGAACGAGTCGGCGGTGACAAATTTGACCAAGCCATTATTGACTACATCCGCCGTAACTACGGCATGCAAATTTCCGAACCGACTGCCGAAGCCATCAAGAAAAAAATTGGCTCAGCCTTTCCGGGCTCTGAGGTATTGGAAATGGAAGTGACTGGCCGCAACCTGGCTGAAGGCTTGCCACGCAAATTTACCATCTCCAGCAATGAAATTCTGGAAGCATTGACCGAACCGCTGAATGCGATTGTGGGCGCGGTGAAATCGGCGCTGGAACAAACCCCACCAGAACTGGGCGCTGACATTGCCGAAAAAGGCATGGTATTGACGGGCGGCGGTGCTTTACTACGCGATTTGGATCGTTTATTGGTAGAAGAAACTGGCTTGCCTGTCATCGTCGCCGAAGACCCACTCACCTGCGTCGCCCGTGGCTGTGGTCGTGCATTGGAAGAAATGGATAAATTGGGTAATGTGTTCGCTAGCGAATAAGACTATCGCTCGCAGTCGCTCCATGCATCATGCTCAAAGGTATTCATCAACAGCTTGACCCGCAGGTCAGCCCGGCATTTTTTGTGCAGGGCCCCAAGCCGTTTTCACGTTTGATGTTGTTCGTCACAGTATCCATGCTCATAATGGGCGTGGATGCGCGCTTTGATTATCTGGGTCAGATTCGTCAAGGCATCAGCACTGTGCTGCATCCGCTCGAGATGCTGGCCAGCGCGCCTAACGAGTGGGGGCGAAACATTGACCGCTATTTTACTTCGCACAACAAACTGATCCAGGAAAACTTTGCCCTCCAACAACAGGCGTTGATAGACCGTGCCGCATTACAACGGCTGGCCACAGTAGATGCTGAAAATCTGCATTTGCGTGAACTGTTACGTGGCGATGAACCTCGCATACCGAACGCGGTGCTGGGCGAGGTCATGCACATGGGTCGCGACCCGTTTAGCAATATCATCACATTAAACCGTGGTAGCCGTGACCAGATACGCCCGGGGCAAGCGGTGGTGGATGAACAAGGGGTGGTTGGTCAGATTACGCGCGTGTATCCGTTTACCAGTGAAGTCACGCTAATAACCGACAAAAAACTGTCGATTCCTATCCAGATTGAGCGTAACCAGTTACGTGCTATCGCCTTTGGTGAAGGCCAGCGCAACACGCTGGATATTCCTTACCTGCCAACCAGTGTGGACATCAAAGTCGGTGACAAACTGGTGACCTCAGGCATCGATGGCGTGTATCCGGCAGGCCTGGCGGTGGCCATGGTCACACACATCGAGCAAAGCCCGGATTCACCATTTGCCAAAATCGTCAGCAAGCCTATCGCTGGTGTTAATAACCACAAACACGTGTTGATTCTTGAGTTGCCTGAAGCGCCTAGCCACAACCCACATGCTGGCAATCAGGTGTTTACGCCCAAGAGCAGTGCACAACACCTGGACCAGTCCGTGGTTGACTTGTTGCAGCAGCAAAACCGCCAGACCGATGCCCAACTTCCAGCAGCGGCTGATGCCCAAAATGACAGTAGTCCGCCAACGCCGGAAAATAGTGTCGCCAACACAGCCACTGATACGGCTACCTCAGGAACCACCCCTGCTGTACCGCGCCCAGTGGACACTCAGGCACCTGCCGTAGCCCAGCCCGCGCGTCCATCCACCAAACCCACCACGCAGCCATGAAACCGGTCAAATTCACTACTTTTTTGTTGACGGGTTTGCTTGGACTGATTTTTCAGTTGTATCCTTGGACCAGCACCGGCATCATTATTCGTCCAGACTTTCTGCTGGTCATCGGCCTCTACTGGCTGCTGCAATCCCCCATGCAATGCAATATTGGCTGGTTGTGGGCGATGGGCTTGCTGGTTGATTTATCAACTGGCAGCCTGCTGGGGCAACATGCCTTGAGTTTTGCCATCACGGCGTTTATGGGGCTGACCTATCAACGCCGGCTGGTTTTGTTTAACCGCTGGCAACTGCTGCTGTATGTGCTGGTACTATTTAGCCTGCAACGCTTGTTGATTTTGCTGCTCAAGCTGTTTGCTGGCAGCGAAGCGCCTGACCTGACCTATTGGATACCCATCGTCAGCGACTTACTGATGTGGCAGTTGATGGTGATTCAGTTTGGCGCCATGACCCGGCCGAAATCGCGTTAAACCATGGGCTACAGCACCGAACTCAAAAACCCGCAAAACGAGCAGCACAAGTTCAGGTTACGCCTGCTGATACTGGTGTTACTGGTGCTCAGCGCCTTTGCGACGTTGGCCGCGCGCTTTTATTTTCTGCAAGTGTTTCGTTATGACTACTACCAGACGCTGGCAGAAAACAACCGCATTTCTATCGTCCCCATCACGCCCAACCGCGGCCTGATCTCCGACCGCCATGGGGTGATTCTGGCGCATAACTTTTTTGTCTACACGCTGGAAATCACCCCCGCCAAAACCGACGATTTGCAAGACACCATTGCTGAGCTGAGTAAACTGGTTGAGGTATCGGCTTCCGACCTGAAACGCTTCAAGAAGCTGCGTGCACAAAGCCATACCTTCGAAAGCATTCCGATTCGTACCCACCTCAACGAGTTTGAGGCTGCCAAATTTGCCGTGAACCGTTTTCGTTTTCCTGGCGTGGAACTCAAGTCACGGCTGTTTCGGCATTATCCATTTGGCACGTTGGCCACGCATGCCATCGGCTATATCAGCCGCATTAACGAAAACGACCTCAAGCTATTGAAGGCCGATAACCAGTTATCTAATTACAAAGGCAGCGAGCACATTGGCAAAGCCGGGGTGGAACAGGCCTATGAGCGCGACCTGCATGGCACCACCGGCTTTCAACAGGTCGAAATCGATGCCGATGGCCGTGCCGTGCGTGTACTGTCCAGCGCCTCACCCACGTCGGGCAATAACATTGTGCTGTCTCTGGATGCCAAATTGCAGGAGATTGCGGAGCAGGAATTCGCCGGTCGGCGCGGGGCATTGGTAGCTATTCATCCAGCCACAGGTGAAGTATTGGCCATGGCCAGTATGCCGTCATTTGACGCCAACCTGTTTGTGGATGGGATTGATTTTGACAACTGGAACAGCCTGAACAACTCGTTGGATAAACCGCTGATTAACCGTGCCCTCAAAGGGATTTATCCACCTGGCTCGACCTTCAAACCGTTTGTCGCACTGGCCGGGCTGGAGTCTGGTAAACGTCATCCGCCCTTTAGCATCAGTGACCCCGGCTTTTTCATGTTGCCAAACAGCAGTCACCGCTACCGAGACTGGAAACCCTCCGGCCATGGCTCGGTGGATATTCGCAAGGCCATCACGGTATCGTGCGACACCTTCTTTTATGGTCTGGCCATGGAACTGGGCATAGACCGCCTGACCGACTTTGTGCGCCACTTTGGGTTTGGCGAAAAAACCAAACTGGATATTCAGGGCGAATTGTCTGGCTTGCTGCCAACGCCGGACTGGAAGAAGCGCCGGTTCAAACAACCCTGGTATATGGGTGAAACGGTAATTGTTGGTATTGGTCAGGGCTATACATTGGTGACCCCCATGCAGTTGGCGCATGCAACAGCAGTGTTAGCCAATCAGGGCAAGTCGATCCGTCCGCACCTGGTGAATGCCATTGTCAACGCTCAAAGCAATGCGGTCAAATGGCTGCCACGGGTGGTCGATGATCAGTTGTCATTGAGTGCAGACAATCTGGCGCTGGTCAGGCAAGGCATGATGGATGTCACCAAACCGGGCGGTACTGCCGCGGCAGTGGGTGCCAATGCCGGCTACAATATTGCTGCCAAAACCGGCACTGCGCAGGTGGTGGGCATTAAACAAAATGAAAAGTACAACGAACATGCGATTGCCGAACGCCACCGTGACCACGCCTGGTTTATTGCCTATGCACCGGCTGAGGACCCGAAAATTGCTGTGGCAGTGATTGTGGAAAACGGTGGTCATGGCGGCTCTGCGGCTGGCCCAATTGCACGCAAAGTCATGGACTATTACCTGCTGGGCAAATTACCCCTAGCGCCCACCCCGCCACAAGCAGAAACAGCAGTCATCAATAGCAACCCGACCAACGCGGCCGAGCCTGAGGAAGATGTGCATGATTAAACAATGGATATCGCGTCTGTTACAGCCCATCGATTCGGTGCTATTGGCCACCGTCATGACCATACTGGTGGTGGCGCTGATGGTGTTGTACAGCGCCTCTGGACAATCGCTGGTCAAGGTCAACGGCCAAATGCTCAATATTATAGTAATGGTGGCCGTCATGCTCACCATGGCCAATTTGCAGCCGCAATACATCGAACGCATTGCATTGCCAGCGTATTTGTTGGGCCTGTTGTTGTTGGTTGCGGTGGCGCTGATAGGAGATATCAGCCACGGTGCGCGCCGCTGGCTAAACTTGGGTGTCACCAAGATTCAGCCCTCTGAATTGATGAAACTGGCGGTACCAATCATGCTGGCCTGGTATTTTTCCAAACGTGAGGAGCAACTGGACAGTAAAGACTATCTGATAGCCGGCGCTATTTTGCTGGCACCAGTGTTGCTGATTGCCAAACAACCTGATTTGGGTACGGCAACGCTGGTGTTTGCCTCCGGCTTTTTTGTAATTTTTTTGGCCGGACTAAGCTGGAAATTCATGCTAGGCAGTGGCCTAGCTTTTGCGGCAGCATTGCCGATTTTATGGTCTATGCTGCATGACTACCAACGTCGGCGCATCGAGATATTGATAGATCCGACGCAAGACCCGCTGGGTGCGGGTTACCACATCATACAAGCCACCATTGCCATTGGCTCTGGCGGTTTAACCGGCAAAGGGTGGCTAAATGGTACACAATCGCAGCTGGATTTTGTGCCGGAACGCACCACAGATTTTATTTTTGCCGTGTTTGCCGAAGAGTTTGGCATGGTCGGTTGCTGCCTGTTGTTACTGCTGTTTATGGTGATTATCGGCCGCGCCCTTATCATCGCCTCACAAGCCAAAAGTGTGTTTACCCGGCTGCTGGCTGGCAGCATTGCCGCCACATTTTTTACCTACTGTTTCGTCAACATGGGCATGGTCAGTGGCATTTTACCGGTGGTGGGTATCCCGCTGCCGCTGGTCAGTTATGGCGGCACCTCGCTGCTAACCTTGGGGCTCAGTCTGGGCTTGCTGATGAGTGTGCATGCCCATAAGCGGCTGGTGGCCACCGAGTGAAGCCGCCACATATTTCCAGCCTGCTGGTGCTGTGTGTGCTGTTATGGCTGTCCGCCTGTAGCAGTCCAATGCCTAAACCACAGTCATCCTCTACAACCAGCAAACCCGGGCCTGTACAAACCAGTCCAGGTCGTGAAACACCGGCCACGCCATCTGGTGAGGCCACTGGCAATCAGGCCAATCGTCTTCCGACATCGGTTATTCCTGCGGATAACAGCCGCCCACGTGTGATACAAATTGAGGTGCCACAAGCCGAAAGCAGCGGCAATCCGCTGGCGGAGATTGACCCTGAAATACCGCTGGAAACCAGCGTCACACCCAAAGTTGAACCCATCGTTGTCGGCACCACCAAACCCTATATTTACAATGGCGAAACCGTGCAACCGATGAGCAGCATTACCAATTTTAGCCAGACTGGCCACGCGTCCTGGTATGGCAAAAAATTTCATGGCCTGAAAACGGCGAGCGGTGAAACCTACAATATGTACAAGCTGAGCGCGGCACACAAAACGTTGCCGATTCCCAGCTATGTGCGCGTCACCAATCTGGATAACCAGAAGTCGGTGGTGGTACGCGTGAATGACCGCGGCCCGTTTGCGCATGGCCGCATCTTGGACCTCTCTTATGCCGCCGCCAAACAACTGGATATGTTGCGTAGTGGCTCGGCCAAAGTACAACTGAGCCTGATTGATCCAACACAAGGCAATACCGACGCACCAATAGTTTCTCCAGCAACCACAGCAAGCGCCACGTCAGCGCCGGGTGAGACAGAAACCACCGTAACCAGCCTCACTGAACCCGGTGTTTATCTGCAGCTGGGCGCCTTTGCCAAAGAGGATAACGCCAACCGCCTACTCACACGCTTGCAGCAGCAACGACCTGAATCGCAAGGACTGCTGAACAAAGTGTATAATGGCACGGTATTTCAGGTGGTGTTGGGGCCCTATCCCGATCACGCATTGGCAGAGCAAATGGCAGCAGAATTGCGTGACCAGTTACAGCTGCCTGCCTTGCTCATCGTTCGTTAATTTTTTCTCGTAAAGTCTTCATCATGTGGCGTTTTTGTCTGGCCTATTTAAGTGCATTATTTAGCCTATGTGCGTTTGCCGATGTGGCACCGTCGAACCTTCCGCTGCCACAACTGGCCGCTAAAGCGTTTGTATTGCGCGATGCGCAAAGCGGTACGCTGCTGGCCGCCAATCAGCCCGACATGGCGGTAGAACCGGCCTCGCTGACCAAGGTAATGACGGCTTATCTGACCTTTGAAGCGCTCAAACAAAAACGACTGAGCCTGACACAAACGCTGCCCGTCAGTGAAAAAGCATGGAAAATTGAAGGCTCCAAAATGTTCATTGACACCACCATGTCGGTCACCGTCGATGAGTTGCTGCATGGCCTGATCATTCAGTCAGGCAATGATGCGGCTGTGACACTGGCTGAAGGTATTGCGGGTAGCGAAGCGCTATTTGCGGCCATGATGAACAAAAAGGCTGCTGCGCTAGGCATGATGCACACCCATTATGTCAATGCCACCGGGCTACCTGACCCCACCCATCTGACCACGGCACGCGATTTGTCGGTACTGGCCAATGCCCTGATTCACGACTTTCCTGAGCAGTACCAGCGCCTTTACTCGCAAAAAGAGTACACTTTTAACAAGATTACCCAGCCTAACCGCAACCGTTTACTGTTCATAGACCCCAGTGTCGATGGCATGAAAACCGGCCACACAGCTTCGGCCGGCTACTGCCTGATTGCCTCGGCCAAGCGGGCTGATTTTCGACTCATCTCGGTGGTACTCGGTACGGCCTCGGACAATGTGCGTGCTGCCGAAAGTCAAACATTACTGAATTACGGCTTTCAGTTCTTCGAATCCAAAAAACTGTATGACGCTGGTGCAGTAGTAACCACGCAGCGGGTTTGGAAAGGGGCTGAACAACAGCTGTCGCTGACCGTTGCTGAGCCAGTTTTTTTTACCTTGCCACGCGGAGAGTTTGCCCAACTCAAGGCACAAATGCGGGTTAAGTCACCTTTGCAGGCGCCGATTCAGGCTGGACAAGTGTTGGGGCAGATTGAATTCAGCCTGTCAGGTAAGCCGCTACGTCAGGTCCCGTTGGTTGCAAGCAAAACGGTTACCGCCAGCAACGTATTTGCCCGCTTGTTGGACCAGGTGCGCCTGATGTTGCAGTAAACTGACCGGAGCCTATCCACATGCATGACACAACCCCCACCCCTGACACAGACACCCTGATTGAGTTTCCATGCAACTTTCCAATCAAGGTCATGGGGGACACCCATGCGGATTTTACGCAGGAAGTGACCCGCACCATACAGACACACTGGCCAGCATTTGACACGCATTTAATTGAAGTGCGCGGCAGCAGCCATGGCAAATATATTAGCCTGACTTGTCTGGTGTATGTGACTTCCAAACAGCAACTGGACGCTATCTACCGCAGCCTGACCGCCCACCCCATGGTCAAGGTGGTGCTGTAAACCGCCATGTTGGCACTGGAAAAAACTGTGCTGAATACGCCTGTATTTGTCATTCCCATGCTGGAAATCCACGAGCTGGGCCTGACTGACTATGCCAGCACGCTGGTCGCCATGCAGGCCTATACCGCCAAGCGTCAACCGGACAGCCCCGACCAATTGTGGATCACCGAGCACCCGCCAGTATATACCCTAGGCTTGAACCGGCGCGGTGTGCGATTGCCAGACAATGACATTCCGGTGATGGAGGTCGACCGTGGCGGTAAAATCACCTATCACGGTCCTGGCCAACTGATTATTTACTGCCTGATTGATTTGAAACGCCGCCAATATCATGTCAGGCAACTGGTCAGCGTGCTGGAAACCAGCCTGATTGATTGTCTGGCAGACTTTGGCGTGGCGGCAGTGGCGCGCAGTGATGCGCCCGGCGTTTATGTGGATGGCAAAAAAATTGCCTCACTGGGCCTACGCCTGAAAAATCAATGCTGCTATCATGGCCTGAGTGTGAATGTGAAGATGGATTTGCAACCTTTTAATGATATAGACCCTTGTGGTTATGCCGGCATGCAGATGGCCCAAACCACAGATTTGCAGATACCGTTGAGCCTAGCCGAACTGGGCGTAGACTTAACGCAACGGATGAAAGCACAACTGACGCATGCAAGATAAATCGTTGCCCGTAACACCCGCACCATTACCAGCGTCGTCTGAGTGCGCTGCTTCAACACCATCATCTCGTCCGCCGAAAAAGGTCGCAGGCGTCAAAGAGGTTGATGCCGCCAAAACGGCGCGTATCCCGATCAAAATTGTGCCGCAACCGGTGTTACGCAAACCGGAGTGGATACGCATGAAAGTGCCGGATTCGGCGCGCTTTCAGGAAATCAAACGCATACTGCGTGACAACCAGCTGCATACCGTGTGTGAGGAAGCTAGTTGTCCGAATATCGGTGAATGCTTTAGCGGTGGCACCGCCACCTTTATGATATTGGGCGATATTTGTACGCGGCGCTGCCCGTTTTGCGATGTGGCGCATGGCAAACCCTTGCCTCCAGATGTCAACGAACCGGAAAATCTGGCACGCACCATCGCCCAAATGCAGTTGCGCTATGTGGTGGTCACCTCAGTAGACAGAGACGACCTGATAGACGGCGGTGCCCAGCATTTTGTCGATTGCATCCGCGCCATCCGCACCCAGTCACCAGACATCAAAATCGAGGTCTTGGTGCCGGACTTTCGTGGCCGTTTAGATATCGCGCTCAAGATACTGAGCGAGGCACCCCCGGACGTGATGAACCACAATCTGGAAACCGTACCACGTTTGTACAAGCAGGCCAGACCTGGCTCTGACTATCAGCACTCACTGGATTTGCTGCAACAGTTTGGCCGTTTATACCCCGATGTACCGACCAAATCCGGCCTGATGCTGGGCCTGGGTGAAACCGATGAGGAAATTCTGGCGGTGATGCGTGACCTGCGCGCGCATGGTGTGCGCATGCTCACGCTGGGGCAGTATCTGCAACCCAGCGTACACCACTTGCCAGTGATGCGCTATGTGACTCCTGAAACCTTCGACTGGTTTAAGCAGCAAGCCGATGCCATGGGCTTTGAAAATGCCGCCAGCGCCCCCATGGTACGTAGCAGCTACCATGCCGATGTGCAGGCGCATCAGGTGGTCGCATCTGACCAATAACACAGGCTGTATTTACAAACAGCCGGACAAGGAGCGATAAATGGTCCCACACCTTACCACTGCCCTTAGTGGCCCACTGGTAGCCCTGGAAAAACGCATGCTGGCCGCCATGCCGGATATTGAACACTGGTTTCGCGGCCAGTGGCAAGAAGTGGCGGCGCCGTTTTATGCCAGCGTAGACTTGCGCAACGCCGGTTTTAAACTGGCACCCGTCGATACCAATTTATTTCCTGGTGGCTTTAATAACCTGAATCCGGAGATTTTAAGCCTGTCAGTG
>CAYYBN010000045.1:0-9198 GCA_964470225.1 uncultured Methylotenera sp.
CAGCCCGGCGTCATGCGTACCCCGGAAGGCAAAGTGGTAGGTGAGCACGAAGGTTTGATGTACTACACGCTGGGTCAGCGTCAGGGCTTGAAAATTGGCGGTAGCCGCGAGAGCAATGGTGAGCCCTGGTTTGTGGCGGGCAAAGACATGGCGGCCAATGAACTGATAGTGGTACAAGGCCATGACCATCCTTTACTCAAAAGTGATGGCCTGACCGCCGGACAATTGCACTGGATTAGCGGTGAGCAGCCACGCACCAACTGGGTGTATGCGGCCAAAACCCGCTATCGCCAGCCGGACGCACCTTGCGAGATTGATGCAGTGAATGAAGAGGAAGCGACCATACGCTTTGGTCAACACCAGTGGGCGATTACGCCGGGCCAAAGCGTGGTGGTGTACGAAAGCAATGTCTGCCTGGGTGGCGGTATGATTAATGGGGCCATTTAAGGGCAGATTGCCTGTCAGTTTGTCAGCTATGCATCGCGCATCCCATGCTAAGCTAATGGCTGTTGATTTGTCCTGAAAAGGTCACGCTTATGCCCTACCTGCTGAAAAATTCACTTGGACAGACCCTTGCGGCCAGTGCCGAGACCCAGATTGCTGCCAACTGGCAATGGGTGGATGCCAAAGACCCAGCTTATCTGCAATGGCTGGAAGATGAGTTAAAAAAGAGCCATGCCTTTCGCGAGAGTGATATTCAACTGGCGAGGGTGCTAGAAGATTTAATTGCGATTTTGATTGAACGTAACCTGATCAGCTTCACCGATTTTCCGAGCGCAGCGCAACGCAGACTCAACCTGCGTCAAAGCATGCGTCAAAGTCAGCGTCCACTCAATTTACTGGATGATGACGCAGCGCCTATTTAGCGTGCCTGATTGATATAGATTGTTAACTTACCCACAAGCAGCAAGTAAACATCTGTAGGTCAATTTAGTAGTGTTTCAGTTGGTTGCGACCTAGGGCTGCGGCATGGTCTGCTTGAAGCTGGGACGCTTGACCAGCACACCATAATGCTTGGCCAGGTTAGGGAATTTTTCTTGCCAGTATTTGCCTTCCCACTGCACCGTTTTAAAACGTAAATCCAGATAACCCAATGCAGTGCCCAACGCGATATCAGCCAGACTAAAAGTCTCGTTGACGCACCATTTCTTTTTCAGCAGGTCGGCGTCCATTTGGCTCAGCCCGGCAGTCACTTTGCCAAACTGGCGTGCAATCCAGTCGGCGGATTGCTGCGCTTCGGGCTTGCGTTGTTCCAGCATCACCGCCACTGCGGCATCACAAACACCATCGGCCAGCGCTTCCCAGCGCCGCACTTTAATTTTGGCCAGATGATCGGTCGGCAACAGGTGCGCAACCGGCGTGCGATGGTCCAGATATTCGGCAATCACGCGCGAGTCATACAGCGCGTCGCCATCATCCAGCACCAGCACCGGTACTTTGCCTAGCGGGTTGTGTTGGCTGACCGGGCAATCTGGTGCAGACAACACCACTTCGGTTAGGGTCAGGTCTACATGTTTTTCCAGCGCCACAATGCGTACTTTACGGGCGTAAGGGCTATTAACGGTATATAAAAGCTGCATAATGGATGTACAAAAAGATGATGTCGGATGCACTGTAAGCGTTTTCAACGCAAAAAAACTTCAAATCAGAAAAACGATGAACAGTGTCAAGTGAGTTTATTATAATGGTTTTTTCTGCCACCCCCAGCCGTCCATGCGTACAATTTACAAGGCAAGCCCTGCTGTCATGACTTCTGCAACACTACTTACCCTTTTTCCCGCTTACCTGTGCGCAGCACAGGTGGCTGCACAAGTGCGCGACAGTCTGGCCGAGGATATTGGTAACGGCGACCTGACCGCGCAACTGATTCCTATCGGCACCCCTGCCCGTGCCACCATCATCAGCCGGCAAACAGCCATTGTGTGCGGTTGCGCCTGGCTGCAACAATGCTTTCAGCAACTGGATGCAGAGTGTACGCTGCGCTGGTATGTGCAGGACGGTGACCGTGTGCTGGCCAACCAGCCCATCGTCGAAATTGCTGGTGATGCTCGTGCACTGCTCAGCGCCGAACGCACCGCGCTGAATTTTCTGCAAACCTTGTCAGCAGTGGCCACCCATACCCGCCAGTTTGTTGATGCGATTGCAGGACTACCCACGCGCATACTGGATACCCGCAAAACCCTGCCCGGCCTGCGGCTGGCTGAAAAGTATGCCGTACTGATAGGCGGCGGCGATAACCAGCGGCTGGCGTTGTATGACGGCATTCTGATTAAAGAAAACCACATTGCTGCGGCAGGTTCAATTGCAGCAGTGCTGGCGCAGGCGCTGGCCATACAAAGCCCGGACAAGATTCAGATTGAAGTCGAATCCATAGACCAGTTACAAGCAGCGCTGGCTGCCGGTGCCCGCAATATTTTGCTGGATAACTTTAGCGTTTCTGCCATGCGTGAGGCGGTGGCCTGTAGCCGTGGTCAGGCAGTGCTGGAAGCCTCGGGCAACGTTGATCTAAACACCGTACGCAACATTGCCGAAACTGGAGTAGACCGTATCTCGGTGGGGGGGCTGACCAAGCATATCCAGGCCATAGACCTCAGCATGCGCATGCAGATGAAGCCCTGAATACACGGCCAAACTGACGTTTGTTTGCCGCTATGCATGGCATGAGGCTTGCATCACAGGCAAGGTACTCATCAAGCACCTGTCATGAATAGTCCCTCTACCTTTTTGCATACCAAACAGATTCAATCCTTGCGGTTACAGGACTTGTTACGCCTGCTGATTGCCGATGGTCGTATTGACCGTCATGCCGCCGAAAGTTGCTACCGTGCCCACAAGCGTGACCGCAGTCATGTGCATCCGATTATCGTCGTGGCCGAACAAAAATGGACCGATAGTCAGGCACCCGACCAATTGCTAACCGTGGAGACGCTGAGCCGGTTTGTGGCTGCCAAAGCCGATGTGCCCTACTACGCTATCGACCCGCTCAAACTGGACTTTAGCAGTGCCTCACAACTGGTGTCTCAAGCCTATGCCGAACGCGCAGGCATTATGCCGCTGATGTTGAAGGATGGCGTCGCCACCATTGCCACGGCGGATCCGTTCAAGCTGGACTGGGTCAACGAACTGGCGCGTATGCGCAATGTGCGCATACAGGTGGTGATGGCCAACCCACTGGAATTGCAACATTACCTGCCCGAGGTCTACCAGCTATCAGCCGCCATACAGTCAGCCAACCATGCCAAAGATGGTCAGATTGTCGGTGTGCAGAATTTTGAGCAGTTGATAGAACTGGGCAAAGACCGCGCACTGGATGCCAACGAACAGCATGTGGTGAATATTGTCGACTGGCTATTCAAATACGCCTTTGAGCAGCGCGCCAGTGATATTCATCTTGAACCCCGGCGACATGCGGGCCTATTACGTTTTCGTATCGACGGCGTGTTACATCAGGTGTATCAACTGCCTGCCAATATTATGCATGCCATCACCAGCCGCATCAAACTGTTAGGCCGCATGGACATGGTAGAAAAACGCCGTCCGCAAGATGGTCGACTGAAAACCGTCAGCAG
This sequence comes from uncultured Methylotenera sp., assembly GCA_964470225.1. Lineage (GTDB taxonomy): Bacteria > Pseudomonadota > Gammaproteobacteria > Burkholderiales > Methylophilaceae > Methylophilus. Next base: position 3,570 of record CAYYBN010000045.1, read on the forward strand.
TGATGGCCGCGAGATTGAACTGCGTCTGTCAACCATGCCCACCGCGTTTGGCGAAAAACTGGTGATGCGTATTTTCAAACCGGACATGCTGGTACAGGATTTTCAATCACTGGGCTTATCGAAACGCCAAACGGAACAATGGCAAGCATGGACACAACAACCCAACGGGTTGATCTTGGTAACCGGGCCCACCGGTTCAGGTAAAACCACCACGCTGTACACCACGCTCAAGCAATTGGCGACGCCGGAAGTCAATGTCTGCACCATTGAAGACCCGATAGAAATGATAGAGCCCAGCTTTAACCAGATGCAGGTTGCCAGCCAGATTGGACTAGGCTTTGCCGATGGTATACGCACGCTAATGCGGCAAGACCCGGACATCATCATGGTCGGTGAGATTCGTGACCGCGAAACCGCCGAAATGGCGATACAGGCAGCGCTGACTGGCCATCTGGTGTTGTCCACGTTACATACCAATGACGCGCCAGCTGCGATTACCCGCCTGCTCGACCTCGGCATTCCGGCCTATTTGTTGCATTCTTGCCTGGTGGGCATTTTGGCGCAGCGGCTGGTACGCACCTTGTGCCCGCACTGCAAACAGTCCGGCATCCTCAGCGAGGAAGACTGGCGCCAAATGACCTTGCCTTTTAAGTCGGCCGCACCAGCACAGGTGTATCACGCCAGCGGTTGCCCACAGTGCCGCCAGACTGGCTACCGGGGGCGCACCGGCCTGTACGAAATGTTGACCATGACCCCGGCCTTACGCAACCATATCCGCGCTGAAACCGACCTGATACAGCTACGCAAGGCGGCCTATCAGGCCGGCATGCAACCGATGATGCTGAATGGTGCCGAAAAAGTGGCCCAAGGCCAAACCACTGTGACCGAAGTGTTAAAAGTGGCGCCGCCGATGGAAGTGTAAACACCGCCCGCAGCACAGAATGCCGCTTAGGTCAGTCTGGTTTGGAAGCTGGTGCGGGTTTTGGTGTTAGTACTTTTTTACGCGTCAGATGGAGGCGTCCATGTATCATTTGCCGTATCAACGCCTGCCCTGACCATAGTCCGGTGAGCCAAACCGCCCCTACATGGCAGATGACCAGCGCCAGCAAACAGCCACTGAATACCGCATGTAACATTACTGGCCAGTCCTCACCCCACAAAGCATCGGTTCGGCTTAACCAGCCGGTCAATGCCAGCAAGCCACACAGGCTCCACAAGGCATAGATGGCATATTGCCCCAGTGGCGAATGGCCATGGTGTACGGGTAATGCCCGGCAACGCAATGCGCGCAGATGCCCCTGCACTGCCTGCCAGCCTGGCCAGTTTAGTCGCGCAGGTGTATGTCGCGTACACAGGCCTGCCAAGACCCTAACCAACACTAAGGCAAAAAGTGCATAGCCTACCGTTCTGTGCCATACGCCGGTCTCTTGCCAGCCATATGACATGAGCCATAAGGCAATCACTGCCGTAGCCACCAGCCCATGGCTAACACGCACCCACCACGGCCAAAGCAGTTGTTTCGTACGCATATCAGACTACCCGCTGATAACAAGAACAGACAACCCGGAACCTAGGTACATCCGGATAAAGTACGTTTATGCGTAACATGTTGTTCAAACCAGACAGTGAATGGACTTGCACGCCCTGAAAAATGGATGAGTACTCACAGTCGTGACTAACAAGCCTTAGGCCGCTACTTTTCAACCTCGGCCTTCACTATGGCCAGGGTTTTCATGTCAAAGTAAATCTCAACTTTTTTACCGGCCTTGTTGCGACCATAAATTTCATAGCAATGGCCATCGACCTTGAATTTTTTGATGCTGTAGCCTTCGGCCGCCAGCGCGTCTTTCAGCGTATCCTCCGAAGCCCATTCCTCTCTGGCATAGGCCTTACAGTCAGCGGCAGCCATGGCTGTGGAGTTTGACAGCGCAAGCAGTATCACTGCGAATAAGGCGTGGGTAAAACGTTGCATCAGGGTTCCTTTCAGGGATAGACAAAGTGATTGATTTAGGTCAACGGCACCTGACGTATGGCGGCAAGATCAGTCACGCCGGTCAGTGCCATGGTCATTTCCAGTTCGTCGCGCAGCACGCGCAACACGCGGGCCACCCCCATGGCGCCCTCACTGGCCAGGCCATAGATATAAGGACGGCCGATACAGACCGCATCTGCCCCCATGGCCAGTGCTTTGAACACATGCTGACCGCTGGTAATGCCACTATCGACGATGATGCGTGCCTTGCCTTGCACGGCCTGCACAATCGCAGGCAATACTTGCGCCACAGTCGGCGTGCCGTCCAGCACGCGGCCACCATGGTTGGAGACCACCACGCCGTCACAGCCCAGTTGCACCGCCTGCAATACATCCTGCACATGTAACAAGCCTTTAATGACTAGTGGCAGCGTGGTCTGCGCGCGCAACCAGGCCACATCTTGCCAGGTCGGTGCCTGTGCCATCCAGCCATCAAACACCAGACTTTGTCCGGCTTGCAGCGGTAACGCTGCTAACGGTTGCTCAAGATTCACGGCATGGATGCCCGCAGGCAAATCCATCACTGCCGGTTTTACCGGGGCATCGACCGTGAAAACGATAACCGTGTAACCGGCGGCCTCTGCGCGTTGTAACAGGCGCAAGGTGCGGGCGCGATCCCCCTGCCAGTAAAGCTGAAACCACAACGGCTGTTGTGCCTGTTCAATGATATGTTCCAGCGGCTGGCTGGCCAGACTGCTGACCAGCATTTGTCCACCTTGCGCATTACAGGCCACCGCGCTGCCCGCTTCACCATCGGCATGAAACAGCTTCTGATAGGCCACCGGCGCGAGCATGATCGGGTGCGCCAAGGCTGCACCAAACAGGTTGAGGCGGGTATGCGCGCCGGTCATCTTAACCAGTGGACGCGGCGTCAGGGTGAGCGACTGCCAGCCGTCATGGTTGGCACGGCGTTGCAGACCATCACCAGCATCGGTTTGCAAATACTGCCAGATGTCTGCTGGCAAACTGGCTTGCGCCTGCTGCGCATAATGCCCAATCAGGCTATTTGCCGTATGGCTGGTCATAATGCCCATAGTCTTAACAGGTTATGGTACACGCCAGTCAGTGCCACGACTTCGGGGGGTTCACCCACTTGCTGACGCAATTTGACCAAGGCCATGTCCATATCAAACAAGGTGCGTCTATAGGTGGTATCACGCACCATGCTTTGAATAAACATAAAACTGGCCAGGCGCTCGCCTCGGGTCACCGGCGTGACCGCATGCACTGAGGACGACGGATACAACACCAGTGACCCGGCAGCCAGCTTGACGCGTTGCTCGCCAAACAGGTCTTGTATCACCAGCTCGCCGCCGTCGTATTCTTCAGGCGCGTTGAGAAACAGGGTCGCCGAGACATCAGCCCGCACACGCGCACTGCCATCCGGCAGATGGCGCATGGCACTATCGACATGAAAGCCATAGGTGTTGGTGTCGCCACTGTAACGATTGACAAACGGTGGCAGGATTTTGTCTGGCAAGGCCGCAGCATAAAACAGCGCATCGCGCTGTAAGGCTTGCAACACGATGCGCCGTATGGCCTGCAAAGCCGGATCCTCTTCGGCCAGTTGCTGGTTGTGTTTAACGGTGGCTGCCTGCACCCCGGCGGTACTGCGCCCGTCCACCCAACGCCCCTGCTTCAACAGTTCACGTATCTGGGCAAGTTCGGCGGCATTCAGCACCTCGGGCAGTTTCAGCAGCATACCGTTTCCTAAAACCGCAACTCGGTGGTGATAATCGCCTGTCTGCCATTGGCCGGCGTGACCAGACCGCCGTTGTCGTACACGGCATCGTAATACAGCTTATTCAGCAGATTTTTCACATTGAAACGCACTGCCCATTTCGGTTGCTCGTAAGCGGCCATCAGGTCAACCCTGGCATAGCCAGGTGCAGTATTCGGGTCAAATGACCCATTGGTAAACAGACTGTTGGCGTTGGTAACACTGGGGACATAAGCGGTACGCTCGGCCTTGGCTTCCACCCCTCCACCAATCTTCCAGGCGTCAGTCAACAGATAGGTTGTCCACACATTCAGCGTCGTTCTCGGTGTGTTACGTGCGCGCTGCCCCGCTAACCTGGGGTCAGCGGATACCAGTGTGGTGCCCTGATAATTTTCGGCTACTTCCAGAATTTTGGCATCGAGGAAAGCAAAGCCAGCAAACACATTCCATTTTTCGGTCAATTTACCGGTCACTTCCAGTTCAACACCGTTGGTTCTACGCTTTTTGGTCAGGATGGCCGCTGTGGACTCAAGGTCAGTGTTGCGTTCCCAATCCTTGGTGGTACTGAACAGTGCGGTTCGCAAAGCCAGATCACCATCTAATAACAACCATTTACTGCCCAACTCGATGGTCTTGCTGCGTTCGGGTGGCAAAGGCTGTACGGTCAGTTGGTACAAATCGGCGGTCGGGCTGAACGAATCACTGTAACTCAAATAATAGTGACGGTCAGGGTTTGCTTGCCAGGACAAACCGGTACGATAACTATTTTCACCATAACTCAGTTTGGGGGAGGTGGCGCTAGAATATTTGGCATGCATTTCATCCCGACGTACACCACCCAGTAGCGTCCAGTGCGGGACAAATTCGATGCTGTCCTGCACGTAAGCGGCATAATTATCGGCGTCAAAAGTGGTCGGGGTGCCGATATAGGCTGATGCCACGTGCCGATTGTAATTGACCCCATTCGGGTTGGCCGCAATGGCTGCGTTCAATGCCGCATTGGTGGTTTGCGTATAGGGTTGCCCGGTGACCGGGTCAAACGCCTGTAACTGGTGCCTGTACGAATCTTCTTTCAAATACTCAACGCCGGTCAATACCTGATGCTTCATGCCTGCCAATTCAAATTTCGTACTCAAATCCGATTGCAGATTCAGGGTTTCGTAGTGCATTTTACGCGTGACGTTGCCGCCCACGGCATCATTCGCTGTAGGCAAGGTGTTGCCGGGCGTTTTCGCCCAGTAACCCCTTTGATAATCCGCCTGACGTAATTGCGTGCGCCATTGCGTATCTTCGCTAAACATATGCTTAAAAATACCGGTGGTGATGCGGGTATCACTGTCGTCAAAGTTGTTGCTGCTGCCCCAGAACGTGCGGTCAGTTCGGCCATCACCAGCATCACTCAATGGCCGCTTGTTGGCGCCAAAACGAATCCCAAAGTCGGGCACATCGCGTGTTTGCGTGTACTGATGGTTCAGGAAAAACTCGTTTTCAGTACCAATGCCAGCGCCAACACTCACGGCAATGCCCTGACGATCGAATTCTGGCCTGTCACCTGTGGTCGGATTCTTACGGTAGGTTTCCTCATACCTGTCCATCACGTTCACACGTATGGCCGCGGTTTCAGTGATTTTTTTATTGAAATCGCCAGTCAATTGCGAGTAATCATAGTTCCCCAAGCTGCCTGTCACGATATTTCTATCTTGTAATTCAGCCATTTTAGACACCTGATTGATGACGCCTCCCGCCTGCCCGCGACCAAATAGCATGGCTGCCGAGCCGCGCAATACATCGACCTGTTCAAGGTTAAAGGTTTCGCGGTTGTATTGGGCGGTATCACGCATATTGTCCAGATAGATATCACCAAAGGTATAAAAACC
>CAYYBN010000045.1:9208-10977 GCA_964470225.1 uncultured Methylotenera sp.
CACCTTCTGCGGCGTTAATCGACAGGCCAGATACATTACGCAAGGCCTCACGCAACGAACCAACTTGCTGGTCATGCAACAACTCTTTGGTTAAGGTAGTCACTGCTTGCGGAATGTCTTGCGGGTCCTGCTGGGTTTTGCCGACACGGGTTTGCGTCGATTGGTAACCCACGCTTTTGGGTGTAACTTCTTTAGCCGACTTGACCTTGACCTCGGTCAGCGTTTGCGTGGTGTTCGAATTGCCTTCGGATGCGGGCTGTTCGGCCAGTGCCAATACAGGGAAAGTCAGTGGTGGGAACATCAGCGCCAAGGCCAGCGCCAAAGTACGTTGCGTTTGAGGTCGCGGGTAGGATGTAAGGGTGATGCGATGTTGAGACATAGTGACTCCTGCAAAGTGATAAACAGTGCTGGCTACTGGAGTCTCCTCGTTGGCTTGCCGATTAAAATTAAATGATAACAATTCTCATTCAATATTTCAAGTGGTTGCGGAGTTTATTTATATTTTGTTTCTAGTTCTCTGTTTTTAGCGCTGTCACGCACGATGTAAGGTCAGCTTAAAGTCGGTTATATCAATGCGGCTTAGCGGGCTGACTTACAAAACCAACTTTTTTCATACCCGCGGTTTGCGCGATAGCCAGAATCTCGGCCAGCACCTGATAACGGGTATTCTTGTCAGCACGAATCTGTAATTCTGCTTGCACACTGTGGGCCGCTGACGCGATTAAGCGCGATGCCAGTTCGCTGCTGGCAAGTACCTCATCATTCCAGTACAGTGTGCCTTCGGCATTGACGGCCAGATCGATGACTTCTGGTTGCGTTTGCAACGGTTGTGAAGTGGCTTGCGGCAAGTCGATTTTTACCGCATGGGTGAGCAAGGGCGCAGTGATAATAAAAATGACCAGCAGCACCAGCATGACATCAACCAGCGGGGTGGTATTGATTTCACTCATGGGCTGGCTAGGTTCGCCTGCACTGAACGGATGATGCCCCATCATTTACACACCTGCTTTCTGACTGAGCTTGCTATGAATGTCAGTGACATTGGCGCTTTTGCCCGCCTCAATAACCAAAGGCGCACCAGTGGTCAACAGTGTATGCAAGTCTTGGGCAAAGTTTTCCAGCTCAGCCATGACTTTGCGGTTGGCTTTTAGAAATGCGTTGTAGGCCAACACCGCTGGAATAGCCACTGCCAGACCAATCGCTGTCATGATCAGTGCCTCTCCGACCGGACCGGCTACTTTATCGATAGTAGCAAGCCCGGAGGTGCCGATGGCGGTCAAGGCATGGTAGATGCCCCACACCGTACCAAACAAACCGACAAACGGCGCCACACTGCCGACTGAGGCCAGCACGGACAAACCGCTATCCAATTTGGACTGCGCATGCGACAGGCTGCGACGCAACTGGCGGGCGATAAATTCGTCTTGGCTACAAGCAGCCGCCAGTGACTGGGTAGCGTATTGCTGGTGATGTTGCGCCGACTCTACTGCCGTGACTGCCAGGCGATAGGCCGGGGACTCTTCCTGTGGATGCCGCATAGCCTCTTGCAAGGTCGCCTTGCGCCAAAACTGGCGGATATAGTGACCGACCAGATGTTGGAATTGCCATGCTTGCACAGCTTTCGTCAACATAAAATACCAGCTTAATGCCGACATGGTGACCAGAACCAAGGCGACTGTGATAGACACGGCCCCACCCTGACTGATAAATGCCAAACTGCTTGTTGTTTCCATCACTGCTCCTAAATGACTTTAAATATGACTTGATTG
>CAYYBN010000046.1:0-10963 GCA_964470225.1 uncultured Methylotenera sp.
GCGTGGGGCGCGTGCATGAGCCAGCAGCGTCATGAAGCCCTATCTAGGCCACTGATTATCGGCGGTGGTCCGGTGGGTCTGGTACTGGCGCTGAGCTTGCAGCAACAGGGCGTTGCCGTCACCGTGCTGGAAGCGCAGGCGCAAGGAGCCATGTATGGCGATGGCCGTGCGCTGGCGCTGGCCGACGGCACGCGACAGGTGTTGCAGCAACTCGGTGTATGGCAAGCCTTGCAGTCACAGGTGACGCTAATCCACGAAATTCACATTTCTCAGCAAAAAGGCCTGGGCCGCACCCGCTTGCAAGCCAGTCAGCATGACCTGCCTGCCTTGGGCTATGTGGTGTCGTACGGTGCGCTGATGCAGGCGCTGGATGCACGTCTTAAAGCACTGGGTACGGCGATGGATGTGCGCTATGGGCTGCAGGTGACGCAATGTCAGGTCACAGGCCAATATGCCAACGTGGTGTGTATTCAGGGTGATACGCTACTTGAATTAACCTCACCACTGGCAATTGTTGCTGATGGTGGCCGTAGTCTGGATGCCGTGCCAGGCCTGGCACGCGAGACCAAACACTATGGGCACGATGCACTGGTTGGGCTGGTGAAAACTTCGCGTCCGCACCACGGCATTGCCTACGAGCGCTTTACGCCGCGTGGCCCCATGGCTTTGCTACCGAATGGCGCGCATTTTTCGCTGGTCTGGACTGGTGAAGCCAGTTACATCGACGACATTGCTGCACTGGACGATGACGCCTTTCTGGCTGCGTTGCAGCACACCTTTGGTGACCGTGCCGGACGCTTTGAAAGCATAGGCAAACGCAACCGCTTCCCGCTCAAACTCAGTAAACTCAGTGTGACCTTTCCGGCGCATTGTGTGGTGATCGGTAATGCCGCACAAACCATGCACCCGGTGGCTGGGCAGGGTTTTAACGTCGGCATCCGTGATGCTGAGGCCTTGGCAAAAGCCATTTTAGAGACACCATCCACGCGCTGGGGGGATGCCGGTATGCTGGATGCCTATCGACAATCACGTGCGCGTGACACGGGTCGTGGCTTGCTGTTTACTGATTTTTTGGTGAATGTGTTCTCCAATTCGCGACCCGGCGTTGGCCTGTTGCGCGGCGCGGGTCTGGGTATGCTGGGTATGCTGCCCATGGCGCAGCGCTTGCTGGTCAATAAAATGAGTTATGGTAAATGAGTACTGCTCAAGATGCGCATTATGACGTAGTGATTGTCGGCGGCGGTCTGGTTGGCCTGACGGCAGCCATTGCGTTGTCGCAACTGGGCAAGTCTGTGGCTGTGGTGGATACTGCCGCTGCGCCAGTTTTTGCCAATGACTGGGCCAATGACCTGCAACACTGGGATAGCCGTATCTACGCGCTGACCCGGCAGACGCTACACTGGCTGGACGCCATCGGTGTCTGGGCGCAGGTGCCTGCCAGCCGTGTTAACCCGATTGCAGCCATGCATCTGTGGTCGCCCACTCAAGCGCATACGCAGCCGGATTTAACCCTAGCGGCCAACGATGCCAACCTGTCCGATATCGGCTGCATCGTCGAAAGCAAGGCGCTGCTAGCCGCTTGTTGGCAGGTGCTGCAAACCACCGATGTGCATTGTTACTTTGGCGTTAAGCCACAGGTCGTAGATACGGCTGCCCATATCGTCACGCTGGTATTGGAAAATAGCCGATTGACCGCCAGCTTGTTACTGGGCGCCGATGGGGCAGGTTCCTGGGTGCGTCAGCAATGTGGCATCGAGACAGAACAGCTCGATTTTGCGCAAACCGCACTGGTGACCAACTATCACGCCGAGTGCGCCCATGGCAATATTGCCCGCCAGTGGTTTGGTGCACATGAAACGCTGGCCTTGTTACCTATGCCGCAACAACAGGTGTCGCTGGTATGGGCATTGCCCGTCGCCGAGGCAGAAACGCTATTAGCACAGGGCGCACCAGCATTGGCCGAGTCCGTGGCGGCCAGAGCCAGTCAGGTACTTGGCGCCTTGACCCCAGCTGGTGAACTGCTGACCTTCCCGTTACGTCAACAAACCGCCAGTGTCATGGCTCAACCCATGGTGCTGTTACTCGGCGATGCGGCACATCAAGTGCACCCGATGGCCGGGCAGGGTGTCAATCTGGGCTTTCAAGATGTGATGGGCTTGTGTCAGGCCATGCAAGGTTTGCCCAAACGCAAGCCGATAGGGGACACCGGATTTTTGCAACACGTGGCGCGCAGCCGCAAAACCGATGTGCTGAAAATGCATGCCTTGACGCGCGGCCTAGATGCGTTGTTTGCGCAACCGCAAGCAGTCTGGACACATGCCGCAGTGTTAGGCTTACGAGGTGTACAAAACAGTGCTATGCTCAAGCAGTATTTAATCCGTACCGCGACCGGTAATTAAGCGGTTTTATTCTTTTTGAAAGACAAGTAAATGAACATTTTGAAGTGGCTGGCATTCGGGCTGGCATTGCACACCCTGCCATTGCTGGCCGATGAAGCCAGCCTGAAAAAGACCATCGAAGCAGCTTATCCCAAATTTAAAGTGGATAGTGTCGTAAAAACGCCGGTTGCCGGTTTGTATGAAGTATTTATGGGCGGCCAGATTATTTACACCGATGACAAATTCAGTTTTCTGATTGCCGAAGGCCGTCTGGTTGACCCTAAAACCAAAAAAGACCTGACCGGCGAACGACTGGAAGAACTTAGCAAAGTTGACTTCAACTCCCTGCCATTAGATCAGGCCATCAAAGTGGTCAAAGGCAATGGTAGCCGCAAACTGGTGGTGTTTTCCGATGTTGACTGTCCGTTTTGCAAACGCCTAGAACAGAATGAACTGTCAAAAATCAACGACGTCACCGTCTACACCTTTCTTTATCCCATCGAACAACTACACCCCGATGCCGCCAATAAGTCACGCAGTATCTGGTGCGCCAGCAACCGCGTCAAAGCTTGGCAAGACTGGATCATGAACAACAAACTGCCGACCAGTACCGCCAAATGCGAAGTGCCCCTGGAAAAAGTGGGTGAGCTGGCACGCAAAGTGGGTGTTAACAGCACACCTACTCTGTTTTTTGAAGATGGTAAACGTATGCTGGGTGCACAACCGGCAGCGGATATTGAAAAAGCCTTGCAAGCAAGTAAAAAGTAATATGTGTCAGCAACACCAATGATTGATGCAATAAAAAAAGCTGGACGCAAGTCCAGCTTTTTTATGTTACAAACTAATTAAACCGTTGCTTTTTTCAGTTTTCTACGAGAAATCAAGCCCATGGTTGCCAAACCCAAGGCAAACATAGCATAGGTTTCAGGTTCAGGCACTGGCAGTGTCGATTGTGTCAAGCCGCGCAATGTACCGTTGAAAGTATCAAACTTGGTGGCCAAGCCTGTGGTCAAATTAATTGAGTAGATACCGGTTTGACCAGTACCATCATCAAGGTTTAATGCAGCGAATCCCATGCCATTGCTAAAAATATCAAAACCATTCGCTGATAAAACATCAAATCCTAGACCCAAGGAACCAACAGTTTGAATACCACCCACCGAAGCTGGGTTATTGAATGAACTACCCAAGAAATTCAATGTATCTGATGCTGTATTGATGTAATACAAGTCAGTTACGTCTGCGGTGCCCATTCGTGGGTCAACACCAACAGCAGAGTTCGTATAAGCATTGCCTGTAAAACCTGAAGCGATTGTTGAAGCGGTATTACCGATGACACCAGTATTTACATTTACTGCGTAGTTATTACCAGCGCCAGTGGTAACTCTTAAAGAAGCACCACCACCAAAATCTGCTTGCGGGTTAAAGTCAATGCCGATACCGCCAGTGCTCGCAAAGCTTGCACCAGTTAAACTGGACACCAAAGTTGCGGCACCTGTTTGCACATTGATAGTGTATAAGTTATTGGTGTTTGAAATGCTGTACACCAAACCATTGGTTGGTCTCAAATCAATCCCCAGCAATACCTCTCCTGAGGAAAGCCCAGTAATAGCGTACTTGAATTGGGTATTTTGATTAAAGCGTACCAATTCATTAGACGATGTCAGTGCAAGCAACGTCGTTGCCTGCGCTTGTATCGCGAACGTCGAAGCAACTGCCAAAATGGCCGTTGCAATCTTCTTTTGTATCCTCATTTTTAACTCCTCAATAACAATCAACAAAAAAATAAAAACTTCGAAGTTTTGTTTTCATTGAAAACACGGTGAAAACTCATCTGGTTTTGCCATAGAAATAAATCACCAACTTGTATACGAATTCAATTTAAATTTGGATGCAGGAATTGATGATATTGAAGTACATTTTCCTGATAAAAATATCAGCGTTGTAAAAATTAAAATACATGGAAATTCACCTACCGTCATGATGCTTTGGTGTAAGATTCGAATTGATTTTTGTTTAAATTGACATAAAACACTATGAGTCGTGCTAACAGTATATTCAATATTTGTTTAATTTCCTGGGTCTTAATGACCATGGTTGGGTGTTCTACACCTGAGCAAAAAGTTGAGAAATATGTGCAAAAAGGTCACGCACATTTTGCCTCGGGTGACTATGCGAAAGCGACCGAAGATTACAAAAATGCATTAAAAATCAATGGTAAAAGTAATGACGCATTATGGGGTTTGGTTGAAATTGCTGAAAAGCAAGCAGACTTGAAAAAAGTGTATGAACTGTCTTCATTAATCGTGCAGCAAAGCCCAACTTATTTAAAAGCACAATTGAAATTAGGCGCCATTTATTTGGCAGCGGACCAGCAGCAGTCTTTGCAAGAGACCATGAAAGCACTGGAAGCACTGGCGCCCAATCATCCAGATGTTCTGGCATTGAAAGCAGCTTTTCAGTTTAAAAAAGGTGCGTATGCTGAAGCGGTCAATTTGGCACAACACGCTGTTCAGCAACAACCCGGACATATTGAAGCTTTATTGGTATTGATCAGTGAACGTGTGCATCAAAGTGATCTCACCCAGGCGTTAACGTATGTCAATCAAGGGCTGAAGGTGCACCCTAACCATAGCGGACTGTCAATGGCAAAAATTAATATTTTGAGCCGGCAGCAAGATTGGACGCAAATTGAAAATGTACTGTTATCACTGATTAAAACCAGCGAACAAGCTGTTGGTTTCAGGCAGCTACTTGCCCAGTTTTACTTGCAACGTAATGATGTACCCAAAGCCGAGGCCGCTTTGCGTGCGTTAATTGAAGCAGACCCTAAACAAACCAAGGCGAAACTGACGTTGGTGTCATTGGTCATGAAAAATCAAGGTACCAATGCAGCAAAAAAACTGTTTGAGCAATTTGTACAGGCGACGCCAACCGATGCGGAATTGCAATTTGCATTTTATGCATTCAATAAGCAGATTGGCCAGTCTGCTGCTGCTGAAAAAATTCTGCGTGATCTCACTCAACAGAGCCAGCAACTAGACACCAAGCACAAAGCCATGGTGATGCTGGCCAATGATTATTTGACACAAAATAAACAGCATGAAGGTCAGTTGCTCATCGATCAAGTGTTGGCAGAGGACCCCAAAATGTCTGAAGCCTTGATGGTCAAAGCACGTATTTTTTTACAGGAAAAACGCTACGATGAGGCGGTGGCAAGTATGCGCATTGCGCAAGCCAACGCGCCTAAAAATATTCGTTTTCGCTTGGAGCTGGCGCGTGCCTATGAGCTGTCTAGCCTGAAAGAACTGGCCGAGGAACAATATGTACAGGCCATGCAATTGAGTCATCAAGCAGTGCAGGTGGCCATACCGTATGCCTATTTTTTGGTCAGGACGCAACAACTTGACCGCGCCGAGCAGATGTTAGTGCCTTTGATGGAAACTGCACCCAACAAACTAGAACTGGCAAAAGTACTGGCACAAATCAAAATTCAAAAAAAGGACTGGTCTGGCGCACTGAAGTTGGCCACATTGTTTCAGGCACAAGAAACCACTGCTTGGATATATCATCAGATTAACGGTGCCACATACCAGGCACAAAAACAATTCGCTGCTGCAGCGGAGGCGTTCAAGCGCGCATATCAATTATCTCCAGAACATCAGGAATTAAGGGCCAATATCGTCACTAGCTATTTGCAAAATGGAAAGCAAGAGGATGCGATTCAATTTTTAAACGCTGAAATTCTCGCAAATCGACAACCCTTGCAAGCTAAAAATATGTTGGCTGACATTCAGAGTCAGCGCAATCCGGCCGAAGCTGTTCGCTTGTACCGTGCATTAATAGAGGAAGCCCCGCACCAGCAATCTGGTTACATAGGTTTGTATCGGGTGTTATCGGCACAAGGTGATCACGCACAAGCTCGCAAAGTGGTGGAGCAAGGCTGTAAAACGGCACCTGAATTAAGCGAACTGCAATTTCTGCTGGCCAATCTGTATCAGGCTGAAGGGAATATTGATGCAGCAATTGCAATTTATGCAAAACAAATTAAATTGCAGCCAGACCATAAATTAATGGTGAATAATTACGTGAGTTTGGTTTCGGATCACAGCAAAGACAACGCTGTGCTGGCCGATGCTTATCAGCGTGCACAAACGTTGGCTCGCAGCGATAACCCTGTGTACTTGGATACAGCAGGCTGGATCGCTTTTCGTATGGGACGTTATCAAGAGGCGGTGAAGCTGTTGCAAACAGCAACCAAGAGCATGCCAACTACCGGAATTTTCCATTTCCATCTGGCACAGGCCTACCTCGCCGTACTGGATAAAAGCAATGCGAAATCTTCGCTCGATGCAGCATTAAAATTTTATCAGCCTCATCAAGGCTATACCACGCAGGATGTTAAACATCTGGTGGATCAAAATCAGTTAGCCTCATCATAGCGTTCTGTAAACATGTGAATCTAAACCGATAATGAGTGCAGCAACATGAACAGTTTTTATCATGATGTTTGACGCTATCCACCACTGACTACCTTGCCCATTTTGAATATCGGCATGTACATGGCAATGACCAAGCCACCAATCAATACCCCTAAAACGACCATGATGACCGGCTCCATCAGGCTGGAGATTGCCGCCACTGCATCATCCACCTCACCTTCATAAAAATCAGCCACTTTGCCCAACATGCTGTCCAATGCGCCGGATTCTTCGCCGATAGCGGTCATTTGCAAAACCATGCTGGGGAAGACTTTGGTGTTTTCCATGGCGGCAGTCAAGCTGGTACCTGTACTGACTTCACTCTGAATTTTTTTACTGGCGTCATAGTACACCTTGTTACCAGAGGCGCCGGCCACCGAGTCCAGTGCTTCTACCAGCGGCACGCCAGCGGCAAACATGGTGGATAGTGTGCGGGCAAAGCGAGCAATTGTGGCTTTGCGTATCAGTTCGCCAAAAATAGGCAGTCGTAGCATCAGTCGGTCCATGGTGGCCTGCATGGCGGCTGAGCGTTTCCAAGTGTGAAAAAAGAACCACAGGCCACCCCCCATGGTGCCAAAAATGGCCCACCACCAGGCGACAAACAGGTCGGAAAGTTTAATCACCAGTACTGTGGGACCTGGCAAGTCGGCACCAAAACTGCTAAATAGCTCCTTGAATGCCGGGACGACAAAAATCATGATGACGGTGGTAATGGCAAACGCTACCACCAGAATTGAGGCCGGATAGACCAGTGCTGATTTAATCTTACTTTTGATGGCCAGGATTTTTTCCTTATAAGTGGCCAGACGTTCCAGCAAGGCATCCAGAATACCCGCCTGCTCACCGGCTGCCACCAGATTACAAAACAGGTTGTCAAAATGCAAAGGGTGTTTGCGAAAGGCAGCACTCAGGCTGCTGCCGGTCTCGACATCGCTTTTAATTTCGGCCAATAGTTTGGACACAGCCGGGTTGGGATGGCCTTTGCCTACGATGTCGAATGCTTGCAGCAAAGGCACCCCTGCGCGCATCATGGTGGCCAGTTGCCGTGTAAACAGCGTGACATCTTTCTCGCTCACCCGGCCTCTGCTGGCCAGTTTGCTTTGTTTTTTGATTTTGATGACTTTGATACCTTGTCGGCGCAGCGTAGCATTGACCACGGCTTCACCATTGGCACGCATATCCCCTTTCAAAGTTTTGCCTTTACGGTCTTTGCCTTCCCAATGGTACAAAAAGGATTTACTCGGATTGTTAGCCATGGGCTTGCTCCAGCAGATGACAGCGATTATTCATTGGTGACTGCCTCAATTTCTTCAATGGAAGTCAGCCCTTGTTTAACCTTGCGCAAACCAGATTCGCGCAGGTCCTTGATGCCTTCTAGTTTGGCTTGTGTGGCAATATCCAGTGCATTACCATCGGTCATGATGATGCGGGCCATGGCCTCAGATACTGGCATGACCTGGTAAATGCCAACACGGCCTATGTAGCCGCCATTGCATTGCGGACAACCGCCCTGTTTTGGGCCATAGGGTAGCCAGTCATCGTCAAAGTCCTCGGCCGTAAAACCAACATCAATCAGCGCCTGTTTGGGCAAGTCGAGGGCAACCTTGCAGTGCGGACACAAGCGTCTGGCCAGACGTTGTGCAGTAATTAGCGTAACGGCAGAAGCAATGTTGAATGGCGCAACGCCCATGTTTAATAACCTGGATAATGTCGTGGGTGCGTCATTGGTATGCAGCGTAGACAGCACCATGTGGCCAGTTGAGGCGGCCTTGATGGCCATGTCAGCAGTTTCTAAATCCCGGATTTCACCAATCATCAAAATATCTGGGTCTTGCCGCAAGAATGACTTTAAGGCGGCGGCAAAGGTCAGCCCCTGTTTTTCATTGACATTGACCTGATTGATGCCAGATAACGGAATCTCTGCCGGGTCTTCTGCAGTTGAAATATTGACACCAGGGTTATTCAGCAGATTCAGGCAGGTATACAGGGAGACCGTCTTGCCGGAACCCGTGGGGCCGGTCACCAGCACCAGCCCATAGGGGCGATGAATGGCTTTGAGCAAAGCCTCGCGTTGTTCAGGCTCATAGCCCAATGCATCAATACCCAGGGTGGCGATGGTCGGATCCAGTATACGCAGTACAATTTTTTCGCCATGAATCAGTGGCAGGGTGCTGACGCGGAAATCGATGGCCCGGCTTTTACTCAACATCAGCTTCATCCGTCCATCTTGAGGAATGCGCTTTTCCGAGATATCCAGATTGGAAATGACCTTGATGCGCGAGGCGAGCTTGTCTTTAATGGCCAGCGGTGGCTGCGCCATATCGCGCAATACACCATCCACACGGAAGCGGATACGGTAAAATTTTTCGTAAGGTTCAAAGTGCAAGTCAGATGCGCCAAGCTGGATAGCATCCAGCAGCATTTTTTGTAAAAATTTGACCACAGGCGCATCATCGACCTCGATGACATGTTCATCGACCGGCGCGGTCGTCTCTTCTAAACTTAAATCAAAGTCTTCTCCGACGTCCAGTGATGCCAGTGTGGTGTCTTTGGCTTCAACCACACGGCTGATCCAATCGCCTAGCTTGTCGTCTTCAACAATGACCGGAAACAGGGTGGCGCCAATCTGAAACTGGATGGTATTCAGGCTGTGCAGATTGGTCGGGTCGGAAATCGCCACATAAGCCAGATTGTTTTTTTGTTGCAACAGCAACACCCGGTGCGATTGCATCAGGCGGATGTCTATATTTTTTTCTGGTAAATAGTCGCCATCCAGCGTGTCCAAATCAAAAAAAGGAAACCCAAAGGCCGTCGAGGCTAGCTGCGCAACTTGGCGTGCATTCAGCTTGTGCAGATTCAGCGCCGTGGCTAAAAAGCTGTGTTTTTGCGCGGTGGCTTGCTGCTGAATATCATAGGCATCGGCCTCGTCAAGCAAGGCATGCTGCACCAGTATTCTGGCAATTCCACCAAGGGTGTTTAGAGAAGTGAGGGTGGCCATCCGATACCAATAGGGCTGAAAAAAGCAAAAAAATGCACTGGTGTATCCCAGTCGACACCTAGTATAACGATACAAATCACGTCTTATTTAGGCGATAAGACCAGAGAAGATGCAGCATTTATACCAATTTACATTGGTTTGTTGGTCGGCTTTAGACCGTCGGGAGATTCTGCTTGACTTTTAAATTATGCTCACTTATAAAGCATTTTAGGCGTTTGGGTTCAGGTTATATTTAGCCGTCTTTAATTTAAGTTTTTCAGCAAAGCTTGTTTATTGCGACTTGAGTTCTTGACACAAACTTTTGGGGCGCCTCCCTATTTTAAGTATAAGTAAGGAAGTAGAAATGGCAACAGGTACCGTAAAGTGGTTTAATGACTCTAAGGGATTTGGTTTTATTACACCAGACGATGGTGGTGATGATTTGTTTGCGCACTTTTCAGCAATTGTAGAATCCGGTTATAAAAGTTTGAAAGAAGGTCAGCGCGTCAGCTTTGATGTAACTGAGGGCCCTAAAGGCAAGCAAGCCAGCAATATACAAAAAGCATAAAGGATTTATCAGGGGCACCAATTGCAAAACGGCTCACCAAAGTGAGCCGTTTTTTATGGCCTGCAAAAGCAATACAGTTTCAGGTCACATTACATTTGCTTGATAATTTCGTCGCCAAACTCAGCTGTCCCTACTTGGGTGGCGCCTTCCATTTGGCTGGAAAAGTCGCCTGTCACGCGTTTGCTGGCAATGGCTTTGGCCACACCACTTAACACCAACTCTGCCGCTTCGACCCAGCCCATGTGGCGTAACATCATTTCGGCTGACAAAATCAGTGAGCTAGGGTTGGCCAAGTTTTTACCGGCAATTTTTGGGGCGGTGCCATGCGTGGCTTCAAACATGGCCACCGTGTCACTGAGGTTAGCCCCGGGCGCAATACCAATGCCACCTACCTGTGCTGCCAACGCGTCACTCATGTAGTCGCCATTCAGGTTGAGCGCCGTGACAACGTCGTAATCTTCTGGATGTAACAAAATTTCCTGCAGAAAGGCATCGGCGATACAGTCTTTGATCACAATGCCGTTGGGCAGTTTGCACCATGGGCCGCCATCAATCGGAA
>CAYYBN010000047.1:0-10916 GCA_964470225.1 uncultured Methylotenera sp.
TTGTCCAGTGTATCCAGTCGCTGGTCGGCATTCAACATGTCTTGGGCCCAGTTGTCGCCGCCTTTGACCACCGTCGATTTAAGCAGAATCACCAGCTCAGACTTCAATATGCCTTCGTCTTTTTGACGAAACAAGTTACCTAGGAACTTCACATCCCCTAGCAAAGGTACTTTGGAGCGCACATTGGTACTGCTCTCGGTCATTAGTCCACCGATGGCGATGATATTACCGTCACGCGTACGCACAATACTGTCTGTTTCGCTGATGGTGGAGGACGGCACCGGAATGGTGTAATTGGAAGATGTGCCCAAATCGATTTGCTTATTGACACTCACCACATTGCTGACCAGAGGATGTATATGCAGAATGATATTGTCATCGCGGTCAATCTGCGGGGTCACATCCAGCGAGATGCCAGAAAAATACGGTTGCAAAGTTACCTGTGGAAACGACGAAGTCCCGGCAGTGGTAGCGGTGGTGTTGTTGCTGACGTTGGTCACAAACAACTCGTCCGTACCCACTTTAAGCACAGCTTTCTGGTTATTTAGCGTGGAAATACGCGGGCTGGACAGCACATCGACATTACCTTGTGTCTCTAGTAAATTCATCAAAGCAGTAAACTTGGCGCCTTGATCGGCCTGCGAGAACTTCGAACTACCTATCGGTGTGGCGCCGATAAAGGCCGGGTTATTATTGGCCAAGCCATTGTTCTGCAAACTGCCCGGGTTACCGGTGATCACACCGTTACTGTTGTTGCCGCTGGTACCCAGTGTGGTGTTGCCTGAGATGTTACCAAAACTAAAATTGGTATTCCCAAAAGTACGGAACGCTGCCCAGTTCACGCCCTGTTGCGAACCACGGTTCAGTTGTACACGCAGAATTTTGGCTTCTAATATCACCTGACGGTCTATGGTCACCTGCATCAGACTAAGAAACCTCTCCACTTGGCGAATTTCTTTGGGCATGGCTTTGACCATAATAAGGCCGGATTGCTTATTGACGATGACATTTCGACCATTGTTGTTCCCAATAATATTGACCAATGAGGCTTCAACATCGGCCCAGAAATTGGTATCGGTAGAGGTACTTACCGTAGAGGCAAAACTGGGCAGCGTACTAGGGGCAGTGCCAATCGTGGTGGCAGGCAGCCCGGCATTACTGGCACCAGTGGGACCTGGCACCGGACTATTCAGCGAGCCCGAAGCGACCTTGGTGCCTGACTCACCTTTTCGCTGGCCAGCAATGTAATTGACTTGAAACACGCGGGTTTGCAGTGTTTGCGGTTCTACAAAAATCTGCTTGCCCTGCATTTTAAATTCAAGGCCATACAGTTCGCGCAAAGCATTCAGGGCTTCAAACAACGTCACATCCTTAAGGTTAACCGAGATTTCACCTGACAACTCAGGACTCAGCACCATGCTGTATGGTGTACCGGACGCAATGCCCATCAGTACCTGAGACGCTGGCGCCTTGTTGACCACCAGATCGAAGCGCGGCTCGGCTTTTTTGGATAAGCCTTTCACTGGCGCCACCCTTGCCGGTTGCAGCATTTCATCGGTCACCTCTTTAGGCACGGCTGCAGGCTGACCTTGCATATTGTTCACCCCTTCACGCAAGGTGGCTTGTATCTTGGGCTTGACCTTGGAAGCCGGGGCTTCACTCAAGTTGGCGCAAGACGCCAGGCTTAAACACAGGCAGCCAAGCAAGAATTTGCGATGGGTGAAAATGAATGAATGCATCATGGCTTACTCTCTTCGTTATCATTGACGTCATCCACTGGCATGGCAGGTGTAGACGCTGTGTGTGCATGGGGGTTGCGCGACGGGTGAGCAGGTTTGCGGCTCACAAGTGTTCGCTGGTAATTTGGCAAGGCCAGGGTCAGTACCAGCGTCTGCTTTTCAGCATCTTTGAGGATGGCTTTGCCGGGTTGCACCGACACCAGCGTAAAGCCTTGCAACTGATCGCCAATACGCATCATGGTCTGATTAATAATTGCCACGCTGTGTTTACCGTTGGACTGCACCCCGGACAATGTCAGCGGTGCGCTGACCTCGGTTCTGCCAGACGATAACACCACGATAGCTGCAGCTGCTGGTTTGGTCGGGTCACTGAGGTTAGGCTCGGCGCTAGCCAAGCCAGCCAGACTCATCAGCAAACTAAAAACGATAGAAAAAATTGGGTACAAACGCATGTTATACCCCTAACCAGGCACGTTGCGTACTAAGCGTGAACACTTCAAGGGTCAATTCACAGCTAGGGTAATTGGCAACCATCTGCGCATTTTCCCAGGCAATGCGGTGACCCATGGATTTCAAATCAACCACATAGCGCATGACGGCCATGTAATTACCCGTCAATTTAAGCCGTAGACTGTGCTGATAAATATGGCTGACATTTAGGCTTTCACTTGTTGGCGCGGTATCAGCCACATTGCCTTGCAAATGTTTCTCGACGAACCCGACCGGCGGCAACGACTCGAGAGACAACATCTGCACGTCGGCATGGCGTGACAATACCTGTTTCATCAATGGCAGGATATTGGCAGGAGTGACCATCAAATCACCCAGACGCGCCAACATGGCCTCCTGTCCAGCCACTTTGGCTTGAAGGGCCAGCATTTCACTTTGTAAAGGGCTGCGCTGATGTGCGCCTATACCTTGCTTGAGGTTGGCCATGTCCTGCACCAGCTTGGCGGTTTGAGCTTGTAAAGTGGTGAGCTCGGCGGTGGTGGCCTGCATGTTTTGCCGCACGGGCTCAATTAAATAGGTGTCCAGCAAACCGGCAATCGCAAACAAACCGACCAGAAACAACATTAGTCGCTCGCGCTTGGCCAGCATGACCCAACGCCCTTGCAGTTTTTGTAATGACTCAGTCATGGCGTACCTCTTTGGTTGGGGCAGGCAGGCTGCGCGTCGCGGTTACCGTACCAAGCGACGTGGCTGACTGCGTAGCAGGTTGACCTGTAACTTGAGATTGTGGCATAGCGGGTTCTGGCGCACTGACTTCAGGCGCTGGCAATGTGGCTTGTGCATAGCCTTTGATTTCAAAGTCTATCCACACCAGTGGTTTGGCCGGTGCAACCGCGCTGGCAGCCGGAGCGGTACTGCCTATAGTCGCCGCTGGAACAGCATCCGGGATGGCCGCAGATGCCGGGGGCTGGCTAGTTTTGAGAATCAAGCCAGAAAATAACTGCCCCTTAAACACCGCAATGCGACCCAGTTTTTCAATATAGGCTGGTACCTGTTCAGCCTGCATGGCGCGCCCATTCAGGGCCACGCTATGATCAAAGGCATCCAGTTTGAAACCGGTCAGCCAGACATCAGGCTGTCTGATTTCAGCGAAACCACGCATGACGTCCAGTACATGGTGGCCGTCGTCACTTTGAATCTGGCGGAATGCCGACAAAATACGTTGCTGGCTCTCATACTTTTTACGCAGGCTGTCCAACTCGCGCTCTTGTGCGGCGTTGTCGGCGGGCCCATGCATGGCAGCCGTCATTTGTTTTAATTGCTTTTGGGTGCTTTCGAAGGTTGCCACGGCCTGATTACGCTGATGTTGCAAAGCATCGGCCTCGGCTTGCGTATACTGATGCAGGATCACCATTACCACCAGCGCCCCCATATAAATCAGCACCAGATTGCGCAGGGATAGCCAGTCACGTGGCCGTATTAGGGCCGGATTGAGCAGATTGATTTGCTGACTCATGCGGCCACCTCCTGCCGCAAGGCGGCACCTAGAGCGGGGAGGAGCATGGATTGTTTTTCTAGGCTTGAAAAATCCTGATCGACCGGCAATTGCACGATGTCTTCCAGCCGGAAGGTATCTACCGGCACATATAAACCACTTTTTAGTGCCTCGACCAGACGGCTACTGTTAGGGTCGGGCGCAACCAACAGGCGATTAACCGACAGATAGGGAAACTGCCGGTCAAAGCTGTCTAGTGAACGTTGCAATTCGAGCACAAGCCGCTCGATATTGGTCACAAACAAGGTGCCACTCTGGTCTAGCGAAAAGCCGCGTTCTAGCTCGATAAAACGGGTATGGTATAACTCACCGCCTGCAGTAAAAGTCACCAGACAACCACGGTCGGTAATGCTGACCATGGCCAATGCACGTTGTTCAAACTCAAGCAGACTGGCGATATTGCGTTGGGCCATGGCATGAATATCTACCGACTTCAGGTTTATACCGGCATCAATCAGGGTATTGCTTAACTCGCCCACCACACTATTCTTGACACACACGCTGAACATGACTGGCATGCGATTGGGGTTCATCGGGTCAGACGGAATGTCCACGCCGTCCACCGTGGCCTGATCAACGCGGTAGTCAATCAGTTCCTTGATTTTCCAGCGTAAAGCCAGTTTGATTTCGTTGGCCGGCATATTCGGCTTATCTACCTGCAAAATTTGGTATTGCTCGACATTGAGTACGGCATTGCAAGGCTGCGATTTGAGCGCTAATTGCGATACCAGGTGCCGGATGGCCGGGGTTTGTTGCATGCTGGTTTGCGCCACAGTGGCCAGTTCAACCACCGGTTTGGCAGTATCAGACCGCCGCAACGAAACCAGACACACATGCTTGTCGGTATAACTCAAACCGAGGCATCCTTTTTGGTATTTTTGTTTAATCCACTTCATGGCTGGGCTGGGCTCACGGCTAGTTTTCTCTGGCGTAAATCGTACCTGATCTAAATTGTCCGAAACTGGCATTGGCCGCCGGGTTTGGGCTGCTGGCAGTCGGGTCGTAAAACTGGTTCAGGTTGGCATTGCTGGCGCTTACCGCTGCACCGCCAATACAGGCACTCTTACCGGTTTGTCCGGATAGGTTCACCGTCATGGTTACCCAGCCCTGGTTACCATGGCCGGGCGTTGACAGCAAGTAACGTGCGCGGCCATTGCTAAAGTTGCTGACGGTACTCAGCGAGGTTTCACAGGCCGCCAGATTATTGCGTGTTGCGTTGGGAAACGTCATATACACGGCATTGACTGGCAAACTGCTGCAACTGTCGTCAACATTGGTCACCCAGGCACTGCCAGTCCAGTATTGCGCCAACATATCCACCGGTAAAGGCATGGTTTCGGCACCATAGGCATTGGCAACTATCAGTCGGCCCTGTCGCATGATTTGCGATTGTGAAACCGCAGTGCTACTGGTGCTGGTGGCCTCCAAGTCGGTCGGCGCCGCGTTGACCAGCAAAGCAGTTGGCGCCACCAAACTGCCGGGACGGGAAATGCGATGACTGACAGTGGCCACGGCAGCGCCACTGCTCCAGGCCGTACTAAAGCTGGGCAGGCTACTGCCTTGTGTCAGCGTGGCCCCGGATACGGTTGGTGACAAAGTAAAGTTGTAGTTGGCGTAGTTTTGACCCACGCTATTGTTGGCAAATTTGGCATAACTGCCACTGTAATTAAAGGTTTTATACACATTGGGGTCGGCGCTACTACTGTCATTGGCAGCCTCCATGGTAAAGCGGGTGGTAAACTCGCCGCCAAAATAGGTAAAGGCATTGCTGCCGGCGGTACAGCCAGCCGTTGTGGTGCCCGCCGTCTGGCGAAAGGTAAACGGAACAAATCGGCCAAAATAGCTGGAATCTGCCGTATTGGCGATGTCGCAGCCATATTTGCCGCCAGAGAGCGTGTTGCTGCTGGAGCCTGTGATGCAGCGACTGCTCGCTTGGTCAACTGCGGTGTAGGTGTTGTCCTTAACGCCACCAGCGTTGATTTTAAAATAACCCACCTCGGAATAACTGAAATTACTGGTACTGGCGCCGTTGCTGGCTGCAGCAAACGTTAGTGGCGTTAGGTTGCCTACGCGTACCGCGCCGGTATGCGCAGCCAGACTGCTATTACTGATATTGGCGTTGCCATTGTAATTGGAGAGTGTGCTACCACTGGCGTTTTTGGCGGTGGCGGTCAGGCTAAACAGTGTGCTACTGCTGCCAGCACCGGCTTTGATGACCGGCAAGGCGCTGGTGCTACTGCCGCTGGTGTCGGCATTGGCAGCGGTACTGCTCAGGTCCAGCCGTGCGGGCCGCGTGGCAAAAGTCACTTGACCGCATTTACGGTAGGTGTTGCCACTGTAGACAATGGTGACGCGACACATCAGGGTTTTGTGGGCATTGCTGATGTTGATGCCGGATACGGTTTGTCTGACTGGCGCAGTGGAGGGTGTGCTGTACAAAGTATCGTAGGACAGCGGATACACCGGCAGTGGCAAGTCGGTAATCGCAGCGGCACCGCCCTCACAGGCCGACATACTGGTAGTTTCGACAAAATCAAGCACCCCGGTCGGCTTGCTGGCACCGCCCAGTAATGGAATACCCAGTACCACCAGCGCAATGCCGTTGGTGGTGAGTTGCAGACTTAATAAACCCAGTAAATTCAAATCCAAGATATTGCGTATCAGCGGCGCGCCATTATAAAGCGCCACCACATCGAGGTTGAACGAAGTGCCTGCCAGTTTGGTGTAAGGGCCGACACTGGCACCGGTGCCGACCTCGGTACAACGGAAGGTGTAGGCATCGGTACTGGCACAACTGCTCACAATCAACGCTGCGAGCAGCAAACAGGTGGCATGCTGCAGCTTACGCTGCACCTGTTCTTTCCACAGTGTGGTGTGTTCAGACATCTAACCCCCGCTGATTATCCGCATTCGTAGGCGTTCCCTGCAGCTACCGCTTGCAGACAACGACTTAGCGTGACTGTGACTTGTCGCTCAACGTATTCCGGTGTATTCACCGACCCACGGCTGGCACGTGATGTCACTTCGTATATATTTACAATCTGGTTACCCCGGTCTACTTCACTTAGCCCGGTACAACTGACCGTCACCGTGTAGCCATTGATGGTCAGCGTCGTGCTTGCTGGACAACTTTGCATCACTGGCGGACTGGTATCCGGCTGAAACAACTGGTAAGCCATCCATTGCTGTCCTGCCAGCGCGGCCTGATAAGCCCTGGCGCCGGAAATATCCTGACCACTGGTGGCGTTGGCCAATATTACCAGCCGCATGGCATAGGCCCCCATGGCTGCCAATACCACTAGCAAAAAAAATGCCACCGGCAGCAACATACCCTTCTGACTGAAGCGACTGGTGCATGACTGCATCGGGGCTTTTAACAAATCTATGCAACTAATCATCATGGCGAATTCACCACATTGACCCAATGCGCCAATCGTACCACGGCGTTTGCCTTGCTCAATTGTAACGTGATGGTGACTACGCCAGAACGCTGCAATACTCCAGGCGTATACTGCATGCTGCAAGCCGTCACGCCATCCACCACCAGCCGTGCCGTGGCTAGAGAGGATAAGGCCGTCAGTGTGACCGGTTGACTACTTTGTATAGTGTAGCCTGGGTAGAGCCAAAGTTTGCCTGCGGCCATGTCACACGCATAACTGCTGGCGGTATTCACCACATAAAAACGCTGGCTGGGAGAGGACAGTGCAAATGTGGTGGCTGAAAAAGTCAGGTTGGCGAGCCCACTGCCAGTACTGGTAAGACTGGCAATATTCGAGCCTTCATAGATGTCTGCGCCATCAATACCAAGGTTATAAATTACCAACTTACTGCCTGCACTCACGGTCTGCGTGGCCCCCAGCACATCAAAGCTGGTATCAGCCGTATCAAAACGCAGGGCATCACCGCTGCCATCGGCACGGGTGCCAGCTCGGTAACGTCCGGCACTGATAATCGGTACGAACTCTAGGTAGCTGTTACCGGCATTACCGCTGACGCGCACGCTATTGGGCAACGCATTGTGTATGTCACGACCAATCAGCCGCAGGGCATGGTCGGCCATGTCGGCCAGCGCCACCTGCTGTTCGGAAGCCACGTAGCCGGCGATGCCATTACGGATAAAGGCCACCGACATGCCGCCTATAATCGCGGTTACGGCGACGACGATCACCAATTCAATCAGGCTAAAGCCGGACTGCATGCGTAACGGTAAACGTTTGAAAAAACTGTTCACATCAGACCCTGGGGGCATAGCGTACCCGGTAGCCGGTTAACACCACTTGCGTACTGGCTGGCCCAGTGACGGTAATTTGAATTTGAATGGCGGCATCGGCTGCTAGCCCAGGAAATGCACCAGTGCCACCTACATTGGTTAATGCCACACTGGCACGATAGCCCCCCAACCCGGCAATTGCAGTGGCATCGCCGACGCGACAAATACTGCCACAACCATTGCCTGGCATGACAAAGCCACCATAATCGGCCACATTATCAAACGGATTGACCTGATTGTAACGACTTTCGCTGGCCGGTGAAGGTCCTGTCAGTAATTGCTGACTGTCAGTGGCACATTGCGCAAAGCTGTTGGCAATGGCCGCGTTGGCATCGTTGGGGTCGCAATAGGTAAAAGGAACTTGCTGGATTTCCTGCATAAGGCCGTCTGCAATCGCCAGCGCCTGTTTGCGCACCATAGGGTCAGGGCTGTAACGGTTGGTGTAACTCAAGGCGGCCATCACCCCGGCCATGGCCAAACTGACGATACTGATGAACACCACCAACTCGATCAGCGAAAAGCCGGCGACACGTGGTGAAGTATTACAACTGGCGTATATAGCCGGTATCGGCTTCCACCTGAACAGTGTTGGTTTGCACAGTCTGCTGGGCATTGGTAACCACATAGGTCGTTGTTGCATTGGGCACGGGCACACCAGCTGCTGTAAAACCCAACAGAGACTGGCTGCCACTAATGGTCACATTGTTGGCAAAATCCATCTGGTAGGCCGCCAAGGTGACCGGATCTGTCACCTTGGACACACAGGCGCTGTCGTAGCAAAGTTGCAGGGTACGTGCGGCTGTGTCCAGCTTGACGTACACCAGCTTGTGCTGGGCAATGGCAGTTTTTTGCGCAAACCGCAAACTGGCCGTCACCATGCCCAAGTTGCCACGGGTATCAAACGTGGAGAGCAGAACATAACGCGGCGTAGCCACTGCAGCCATAATGGCCATCAGTGCCACGACGGTCACCAGCTCTACTAGCGTAAAACCCAACTGCCGTGCCTTCATGCCTGCACATTAGCCGCCGCAGTTGGCCTTGGTGACCGTGGTCGTATCGACTGCACCAGTTGCTTCAGTGTAGGTAAATCTGCAGTTGGCAAAGCCAATCAGAGTGAAGGTGGTCACTCCACCAGCACTTGCCGGGGTGACATTCGAGTCATTCGCTGTGGTCTGCAACGAATCGACAATGCCGTCAGCATCGGCCGTTGGCCATCCAGACGCGTTGACTGTCACACTGCCACCACTCGCACCATCGACAGCCGCAGTCGCTCCCGTGCTGCCGGCTGCCACCCATGATGCATGCGCCAGATTGGCGCCAGAACGCACGGCGGCTGCAACGCCTTGTACCGCAGCAACCCTGGCATTGGACTGTACATTAATAAACCTTGGCAGAGCGGTGGCCGCCAGAATCCCCAATACAGCAATCACCACGACCAACTCTACCAATGTAAAACCTGCTTGCTTTTTCATCTACATACTCCTAATCAAATCGATACTGCCCGTCATCGCAGACAGACATTCCTATCTACACATTTAAATTATCATCCGATTTTCTTCATGCCGGCCTGATAACGCCATAGCAATTTGTATGCCTGACGCTTTTTGTTATGTCTCGTATAGTATCAAATTCACAGCAAGATAGCAGCGCATGACCTGCGTTATCCACCCTTGAGCATGATGGAGCTCATGTCCCAAATCGGCAGAAATACCCCCAGCGCCAGTATCAGCACCAACACACCCAAGAAGATGATCAATATCGGTTCAATTTGCGCACCCAGGGTTTTGACATCGTACTCAACGTCTGCCTGATACATATCGGCAATTTCCTGCATCAACTCATCCAGAGAGCCAGATTCCTCACCCACTGCAATCATTTGCAATACCAGCGGGTTAAACACCCCGGCTTGGGTAGCCGTGCGCAGTATGGTTTCACCTCGTTCAATGCCTGATGTCATGCTAAGAATTTTGGTGGCCAGATGCTCGTTCTCCACGGTTTGCGACACCAAACGTAACGCAGACAATATGGGCAAGCCACTTTTAATCGACAAAGCAAAGCTGCGGGCAAACCGGGCCATGGTCCCTTTAAAGATGATGTTACCTGCAATTGGTAAGCGCATTTTGAATGCATCCCATTTCGAACGTCCGGTTTTACTGCTGACATATGACCGGAACAACCAAGCGCCTACAGCCAGTATGCCTATCATGACAAACCAGTAATTGCGCATCAGATTCGAAAACTGAATCAGTACTTGCGTTAACAGCGGCAAGTCGGCATGCATGTTGGTGAACACTTTTTCAAATTGTGGAATGACCATGACATTGATAACAACAATGGCGGCGGCCATGGCAGTCATGACAAACATTGGATAGCGCAGTGCCGATTTAATCTGGCTACGCATGAAGCGCTCAAACTCGATGTGGTGAAACAGGCGTAAAAAGATATTGTCCAGATTACCGGTAGACTCGCCGACACGAATCATGCTCAGATAAAAATGATCGAAGACCTTGGGATGTTCTGCCATGGCGACCGACAACTCCCGACCTGAATCCAGACTGCTACGAATCTGCCCGATCACGCGTGCCAGTTTGGCATTGCCCACCGACGACTGTATGCCGTTCAGGGCACGCATGATGGGAATCCCTGCCTTGAGCAGGGTGTACATCTGACGGCTAAACAACATCACTTCCAGACTGGTAATTTTCTCGTCAAACCAGTCGATACGCAGCGCATTTGAAGCTGCACTGCCCTGCTGCACAATTTCAATGGGCGTGATATGAGATAGCAACAGGGCTGAACCGAGTGCGTCAATATCGGCCGCCTCCTGCACGCCAGTGACCATCATGCCTTCTTCACTACGTCCGGTATATTCAATAACTGGCATGGCAAGCTCTAACTTTTA